>CACZRK010000341.1 GCA_902783515.1 uncultured Coriobacteriaceae bacterium
CGGCGGGGAAGTGACGCCACGCGGGTGACGTCGCATGCGCGCCAGCGCAGGCATCTCGCGCGGGCGCGCATGGCCGGCGTGCTCCCGTGCCCGCGGGGGCGCGTCGGCCTATGATGGGTTCGCGCACACATGCGTCCCGCGGCGCCCGACGAGCGCGCCGCGGGCGAACCCGTCTGCGAGGAGGCGCGCCCATGAGGATCGCGTTCGTGATGGCCGACGTCGGCGAGGCGCGCAACGGCACGGCGCTCACCTGCCTGCGCTACGCCGCCGAGCTGCGGCGCCAGGGGCACGAGGTCCGTCTCGTCGCCCACGGCGCCGGGCCGGCGAACACGCCCGACGGCAGCGCGTTCCCGGTTCCCAAGCACGAGCCGTTCCTCCCCGGCGCGTTCGCCGCGCGGCAGGACTTCCTGTTCGCGCGTCCTGACACCGCCGTGTTCGCGCACGCCTTCCGGGGCGTCGACGTGATCCATGTCTTCATGCCGTTCGAGCTCGGCCGCGCCGCGCTCAGATGGGGCCGCGCGCACGAGGTGTCGGTCTCGGCGGCCTTCCACGTGCAGCCGGAGAACGTCACGTACAACGCGTTCCTCCAGGGCGTTCGTCGCGCGCCCGACGTGACGTACGCCCTGTTCCGCTCGTGGCTCTACGACCGGGTGCGCCACGTCCACTGCCCGAGCGAGATGATCGCGGACACGCTGCGCGCCCACGGGTACCGGGCGCGGCTGCACGTCATCTCCAACGGCGTGCCCGACGAGTTCGCGCCGGACCCGAGCGCCCGCCCGTTCGCGGACGACCTGTTCCACGTGCTCACGGTCGGTCGCCTCGCGCCGGAGAAGGACCAGGAGACGCTGCTGCGCGCGGTCGCCCTCTCGCGTCACGCCGACCGCATCCAGGTGCACGTCGCCGGTGCCGGCGGGCTGGAGCGCCGTCTGCGCGCGGTCGGGTCCACGCTGCCGCACCCGCCCGACATCGCGTTTCGCGCGCACGACGACCTCATCGACCTCATGCGCGCCTGCGACCTGTACGTCCACCCCTCCGTCGCCGACATCGAGGCCATGAGCTGCCTGGAGGCGGTCGCCTGCGGGCTCGTGCCCGTCATCGCGCGCAGCGACGCCTCGGCGGCGAGCCAGTTCGCGCTTGACGAGCGCAGCGTGTTTCCCGCGCGCGACGCCCGGGCGCTCGCCGACCGCATCGACTGGTGGGTCGAGCATCCCGCGGAGCTTCGCGCAGCGGGTCCCGCGTACGCGCGCGAGGGCGACCGGTATCGGATCGCCGGCTGCGTCGAGAAGTTCGTCCGCATGGAGGAGCAGGCCGCGGAGGACGACCGCCGCGCCTACGCCGAGGCCGCGGCTCGTCGCGACTGACGCGCGACGGGCCCATGCCGGCCGGCGATCATGTACGATGGGCCGTGTGGCCCGGACGCTTCCGCGCCGCCCGGCCGCGGCCGTCGAGCCGCGCCGTCGGGCGGGTGACCGGGCGCGCGATGACGTGCGGTGACGCGAGGATGCTGACGCGAGGAGGTTCCCATGGATGACGAGACGGACGCCGGCCGCAGGGCGGCCCAGCAGGCGTGCGACATGCAGGGGCTCATGGAGCGCCTGTCCGAGATGACGGAGAAGCAGGAGCGCTACCGGCGGCACCTGTCCGCCGCGCGCGTCGTCTCGCAGGCGCAGGCGGTCGCCGAGCGCCGCGCCGAGCTGGAGCGCGAGGAGCGCCGCCTGGCCGAGGACCTCGCGCAGAGCCCCTTCGGCTCGGTCGAGGAGGCGCAGGACGCGATGCTCGGCGTGGTGGAGATCGCGCGGCTCTCCGACGAGATCGAGACGTACCGCGAGAGCTACGCCGCCGCGATCGCGCGCTGCATCAAGCCGCAGGGGTAGGCCCGCGACGGGGCGGACCCGCGACGGCGCGCGCATCTGACGGGGTGCGCCGCACTGCGCGGGCCGACCCCCGGACACGGCGCGACCGGCACGGCAGCGCTGACGCCGCCGTGCCGGTCGCCGTCTGTCGCGCCGCCCGCGCCTGTGCCCTACAGCGCGGTCTCGTTGCGCTCGCCGGTGCGGATGCGCACGACCTCGTCCAGCGGCTGGACGAAGATCTTGCCGTCGCCGACCTCGCCGGTGCGGCACACGCGCGTGATGATCTCGATGAGGTCCTCCACCTTCTCGTCCCTCACCGCGAACTCGCACTTGAGCTTGGGCACCATGTTCATGATGATCTCGTTGCCGCGGAAGTACTCCTTCCAGCCGTTCTGCTTGCCGCAGCCGTGGACGGGGCTGACCGTCATGCCGCCGATGTCGCTCTTGAGGATCTCGTCCTTGAGCGGCTCGAGAAAGTCGGGTCGAATGATCGCCTTGACCAGCTTCATGGGTGGCCCCTCCTAGTCCATGCCGTCAAACGCGGGGTAGGCGTCCTCGCCGTGCACCGCGATGTCCATGCCGCGCGCCTCCTGCGCGGGCGTCACGCGCAGCGAGCCATGGAAGCAGGCGCGGGTGACGAGCCCGATCACGAGCGACGCGACGACCACGAGCACGAGCGTGACGCCGATGCCGGCGAGCTGCTGGAGCAGCAGCGTCGGGTCGCCCGTGTAGATCAGGCCGCCGTAGTCGGTCCACGACAGGTCGGGCACGCAGAAGATGCCGGTGAGGATGCCGCCGACGATGCCGCCGATGCCGTGGCAGCCGAACGCGTCCAGGGCGTCATCGTAGCCGAAGCGCGCCTTGAGCTTCGCGATGGCGAAGTAGCAGATCGGCGAGATGATCAGGCCCATGACGATCGCGGCCCAGGGGTGCACGAAGCCCGCGGCCGGCGTGATGACGACCAGGCCGGCGACGAGGCCCGTGATGGCGCCGACGAGCGTGGAGTGGCCGGTGACGATCTTGTCGACGACCATCCAGCTGAGCATGGCGGCGCCCGACGCCGCGAGCGAGTTCACCATCGCGAGGCCGGCGACGCCGTCGTCCACGGCCAGCGCCGACCCGCCGTTGAAGCCCATCCACCCGAACCACAGCAGCGCGGCGCCGATCGCGGCGAGCGGGGTGTTGTGCGCGCGGTACGCGGCGTTGCCGTAGCCGCGGCGACGGCCGCACAGGATCGCGAGCACGAGGCCTGTGACGCCCGAGGAGATGTGCACCACGTCGCCGCCGGCGAAGTCAAGGGCGCCGATGGTCCCGCCGATGAGGCCGCCGCCCCACACCATGTGCGCGAGCGGGCCGTACACGAGCGTGACCCACAGTGCGAGGAACATCGCGATGGCGCCGAACTTGATGCGCCCGGACGCCGAGCCGACGATGATGCCGACGGTGATGATGCAGAACGCGCCCTGGAACAGCGCAAAGGCCATGTCGGGCAGGCCCTCCACGCGCGTGGCGCCGCTCGCGTCAAGGTCGGTCGCGCCGAGGAACAGCTGGTCAAAGCCGCCGATGATCTGCCCGATCACCGACCCGTCGTCGGCGGAGAACTGGTACCCGAACGCGATCGAGTACCCGAACGCGACCCAGATCAGCGCGCAGACGCCGATGGAGAGGAACGCCATGATGATGGTGTTCCCGACGTTCTTCTTGCGCGACAGGCCTCCGTAGAAGAACGCGACGCCGGGCGTCATGAACAGGACCATGGATGCGCACAGCAGGATGAACACGGTCAGCGCAGTGTCCATGAGTACCCCTTTCTTGAATCAGATGGCTGACAGTTAAGCGAGGCTCATTTTCATGCGTCGCTCGGTCGAGTGGGTTACGCGGGGATTTCAAATAATTAATCCTGCGTGAGTGACAGATTGTGGCTGTGTGAGACGGCTGTTGAGGGAATGTTCGCGAGGCGTGACGGGCGTGTTTCGGGCGCAGCGTGCACGGCGTGTCGTGACCCGGCGCGCCCGTCGCGCGGGGGCGGCGTCGGTCGCCCGATGACGGCAGCCCGCGAGGAGGGTCAGCGTGACGGATCGCATCCGGCGTGACGAGGCTCATGACGGCGAGGATGACGGACGGGCGCCGGTCGCCGACCGCGACGTGCGCGACCTCGTCTACCTCATGTCCTGCGGCCTGAACGGGGTCGCCGCCTCAGCCGCGCGCGTCGGGCGCATGGCGTCGTCCGGCGCGCTTGACGGGCGCGTGCGCGCGCTCGCGACGACCCATCAGGTCCTCACGCTGTGCGCGGCCGCCCTCCGGACGGCGGGGCCGCTGGACGCGGCGTGGGCGTCCGAGGAGAACGCCCGCACGTACCGGCTGGTCATGTTCGCGGTCGAGCGCGACGCGGTCCTCGCCGACCTGGGACGCCGCGGCATCCGGCACATGCCCCTCAAGGGCTCCGTCCTCGCCGGCTGGTACCCGTCCGCCACCATGCGGGAGATGTGCGACGTCGACGTCCTCATCGAGCCCGGCAGCGAGCGCGCCGTGCGCGACGTCATGCTCGCCCGCGGCTTCAGCCCCCTCCACGTGGGCGGCGGCCACGACGACTCGTACGCCAGGGACTTCCTCAACTTTGAGATGCACCACCACCTCTTTGGCACGCTCGAGCAGGCCGACCTCGCCGCGTACTACGAGGACGTCTGGGACCGGCTCGAGCCCGACCCCGCCGCCGCGGAGCCCTGCGCCTGGCGGATGCGCGACGAGGACTTCTACGCGTACGTGACCCTGCACGCCTTCAAGCACTACGTCCTGGCCGGGTTCGGCCTGCGAACGCTTGCCGACGAGGCCGTCCTGACCCGCAGGTTCGCCGACGCCATTGACTGGGACGACGTCCAGGCGACCGTGGCGGCGTTCGGCGCCGGGTCCTTTGAGCGGACGCTGCGGTCCCTCGCGACGCGGCTGTTCGACCCGGCCCTGCTCGCCGACGACGGGACGGGGCTGGACGCTCTGCTGACGGCGGGCGCCGGGGCCGGGCTCCCCGCGGAGGAGCGGACGGTGGGAGCCGACGCCGGACTCCCCGCGGAGGAGCGGGTCATGCTCGCGCACGTCGTCGCGTCGGGCACGTACGGCACGATTGAGCAGGCCACGCGGCAGCGCGTCCTGAACGAGTTCGGGGAGAACCCCCTCGCGGGGGAGCGCAACCAGATCTCCGACGCGCACCGGTCCAAGCTGTCCTACCTGCTCCGCCGCGTCTTCCCCGCGCCGCGATGGATGCGCGACCAGTTTCCCGTCCTGAAGGGCGCCGGGATCGTGTTGCTGCCCGGCGCCTACGTCTTTCGGATCGCGCGCGCCGCGGCGACGAAGCGTGGGGCGATCTCGACCGAGCTGGCGCAGGTGCGAGAGGTGGACGCGCACCGGTAGGCGCGCGGGTCATCGATATGCACACCATGTGCAAAACTTCACGGTACGAGTAATACTGCGCACACTGGGAACAAACCTGTCATACTTGCGCCAGCGAACGCGTTGGCAAGCGACGCACGGCGCGAACGCGGTGAGGGCGGCGGCTTCGATCGCACGCCG
>CACZRK010000342.1 GCA_902783515.1 uncultured Coriobacteriaceae bacterium
GCGAGCGCGCGCTTCTCGACGCGCGCGGCGTCGCGCTCCAGGCGGCGCGCCTCGCGGGCCTCGACGCGGCCGAGCGCGGCCTCCGCGGCGGAGAAGCGGCACCCGCAGTAGTTCTGCCGGTACATGCCCAGCTCACGCGACTCGATGACCGAGCGCGGGTACAGCTCGGTGAAGTCGCGCGGCAGCGCGCGTATCCCGACCTCGTCGCAGGCGCGCACGAGCTGGCGGTTGCACGCGTCCAGCAGCTGGTACGGCGAGACGGCGAGCGTCGTCGCCATCGCGTCAAAGCCTTCGCGCGCGGCGATCGCGGCGCTCTCGCGCAGGCGCAGCCGATAGCACGCCTCGCAGCGCGCGCGGCGGTTCGTCCCGTAGCGGGCGACCTCGCGCTCCCATGCGCCCGCGTCGCGGGGTCCCTCGATCACGGGGATGCCCAGCAGGCCCGCCCACGCCCGCAGCACGCGCAGGCGATGCTCGTACTCCTCGCGGGGGGCGATGTTGGGGTTCACGTAGCAGATGGTGATGTCGTACCCCTCGTCGGCGAGCGCCTTCTGGGGAATGAGCGAGCATGGCCCGCAGCACGCGTGCAGGAGCAGCCGCTCGCCGTCGTGCGGCCTCGCGCCAGCGTCCTCGTGGGACGCCTGCACCTGCGCGCCAGCTGCACGCGCAGGGTCGCCGGCCTCGATCGCCTGACCAGCCTCCGCGTCCCTCTGGGTGCTCACGATCTCGTCTCCCTCCGTGCGCAGGCCGCAGCCACATGCGCGACCGCGCCCGCGCGCCTGAGCGTGCGGGCGCGTGGCCGCGCTAGCCTACTCAGCGGCGGCGATGAGCGGCGCGGCGACCTGCTTCTTGCGGGACAGCACGCCGGGCATCCACACGCCCTCGGGCGTGACCGTGATGTGCAGGCCGCGCTCGGCGATCGCGGGGTCGCCGGTCACGAAGACCTGCGAGCCCTCCTCGATGATGTCGGTGACGAGCAGAACGAGGGTCGCGCCTCCGTTGGCCACGCGATAGTCCTCCATGGCCTTCAGGATCTCGTCGGTCTGCTCCAGCACCGGCTGCTTGTTCACGGTCTCGTACTGGCCGATGAAGACCGGCTTGCCGCCGATGTCGAAGCGCTTGATGTCGCGCGACACCATCTGCGCCGGCGTGAAGCCGTCCGCGCCGCGGCTGCGGAAGACCTCGGCGCCGAACGTCACCGGGTCGCGGCCGATCTGGTCGCCGAGCTTCTTCGCGATGCGGCGGTCGACGTCGGTCGTGGTCGGGCTCTTGAGCATGACGGTGTCGGTCATCATGGCGCCGAGCAGGCAGGTCGCCTGCTCGCGGGTGGGCTCGATGCCCTCGATCTCAAAGAGGCGCGCGATCACGGTGCAGCTGGAGCCCCAGGGCATGCAGATGAACATCGCCGGCTGCGCGGTGGTCACGTCCGCGATGCGATGGTGGTCGATGATGCCGACGACCTCGGCGTTCTCGATCCCGTCAAGCGTCTGGGAGAGCTCGTTGTGGTCGGTCAGGATGACCTTGACCTTCTCGTCGGCGGGCTCGACGCGCGTGAGCAGCTCGGGCTCGGCGAAGCCGCACTGCTCCAGCAGCTTCCTGGTCTCGCCGGGCAGGCCGCCCTGACGGCAGGCGACGTATTCGTTGTCGGAGTCGACGGCGTTGGCGAGCTGGGAGAAGATCACGGCCGACATGATGGCGTCGTTGTCGGGGTTCTTGTGGCCAACCACGTAGATCTTGCTCATTGGGGGTGCGCCCTCCTCGGGTCTTGGTGTTGATGCGGCGTCCGCGCCGGGCATGGCGCGCCACGCGTCCGCCATCCCGGCGCCGGCACCACGGTTTCTGCAATTCTACCGGCGGCGGGGCCCGACGGGCACGCGCGGCCCGCCATGCCCATAGAAAAGGCGCGGCGCGGCGCCGTGTGAAGGCACGGGGGCCGGGCGGCGCTGGGGCGCGGGGTGTCAGCCGATCTTGACGATGGGGGCGTAGCCCTTGAGCAGCTTCTTGACCGCGCCGCCCTTGTCGAACTTGATCTGGACCGCGTCGCCCGTCGCAGCGACGACGACGCCGGTGCCGAAGACCTTGTGGCGCACGCGGTCGCCCA
>CACZRK010000343.1 GCA_902783515.1 uncultured Coriobacteriaceae bacterium
CGCTGCCTGCGCTGCGACGTATTCGGCTGCGGATCCATGGAAGGGGGTCGCGTGCAGTATGTCTAGCGACCGCATGAGGGCGGACGACCACGAGTCCGCACGTCCCACCGTCACGCTCACGATCGACGGGGTGCGCGTGCAGGCGCGCCCCGGCATGACCATCCTGGGCGCCGCCGGCAAGGCCGGCATCCACATCCCGACGCTGTGCTTCCTGAAGGACGTCAGCGCCATCGGCTCCTGCCGCGTCTGCTCGGTGGAGGTGGAGGGCTCCGACGCCCTCGTCCCCGCCTGCAAGACGCCGGTGCGCGAGGGCATGGTCGTCACGACCGACTCCGCGCGCGTCCTTGACTTCCGCCGCACGGCGCTGGAGCTCATCCTGGCCGACCACGGCCTGGACTCCACGAGCTACTGCTTCTCGTGCGCCAAGAACGGCGCCTGCGAGTTGCAGGCCATCTGCCGCGAGTGCGGCGTGACCGAGCCCTCCTTCCGCGCGCCGCACCCCCGCCAGGAGCTCGTGGACGCCAACCCGTTCCTCACGTACGACCCCAACCTGTGCATCCGCTGCCAGCGCTGCGTGGGCGCGTGCAACAACGCCGCGTGCAACCACACGCTGCAGACGGGCAAGCGCGGCACGCGGACGACCATCCTGGCGCCGTTCGGCCCCGACTGGAAGGTGACGAGCTGCGAGAGCTGCGGCAACTGCGCCCAGGCGTGCCCGACGGGCGCCCTGGTGGAGAAGCGCCGGGCCACCTACCGCGCGTGGGAAGTCACCCGCACGCGGACGACCTGCCCGCACTGCGCGGTCGGCTGCCAGCTTGACCTGGTCGTGAAGGACGGCAGGATCGTGGACGCCGAGGCCGCCAAGGGCCCGTCCAACAAGGGCATGCTCTGCGTGAAGGGCCGCTCGGCGAGCTTCGACTTCGTGGGTGCCCCCGACCGCCTGCGCACCCCGCTCATCAAGAACCGCGAGACCGGCGAGTTCGAGCCGGCGAGCTGGGACGAGGCGCTTGACCTCGTCGCCTCGCGCTTCGGCGCCATCAAGGAGCGGCACGGGGGTGACGCGCTCGCGGCGTTCGCCTGCTCCCGCTCCACGAACGAGGACATCTACCTGCTCCAGAAGATGGCCCGGTGCGCCTTCGGGACCAACAACGTGGACAACTGCGCGCGCATTTGACACGCCCCCACCGTTGCCGGTCTGGCAACCACCCTTGGCTCCGGCGCCATGACGAACACGATCGATGACATCACCCAGCAGGCGCAGGTCATCCTGCTGGTCGGCTCCAACCCCGAGGAGGCGCACCCCGTCCTGGGCATGCAGATCCGCAAGGCGGTCGAGCACGGCACGCGGCTCATCGTCGTGGACCCGCGCGACATCGGCCTCGCGCGGCAGGCGGACATCCACCTGAAGCTGCGCCCGGGCACCAACGTCGCGTTCGCGAACGGCATGGTGCATGTCCTCATCGAGCGCGGGCTCATCGACCGCGACTTCATCGAGCAGCGCACGGAGGGCTTTGAGGAGCTGCGCCGCATGGTGGAGGACTACACGCCCGAGCGCGTGGCCGAGATCTGCGGCATCGACGCGCGCGACCTCGTAGCCGCCGCGGAGATGTACGGCCGCGCCGACCGCGCGCCCATCCTGTACTGCCTCGGCGTGACCGAGCACTCAACGGGCACGGCGGGCGTGGCGGGCCTGTCCAACATCGCGATGGTCTGCGGCAAGATCGGCCGCCCGGGCTGCGGCGTGAACCCGATCCGCGGCCAGAACAACGTCCAGGGCGCGTGCGACATGGGCGCCATGCCCACGGACTTCCCGGGCTACCAGAAGGTCGCCGACCCCCAGGTCGTGGCCAAGTTCGAGCGGGGCTGGGGCACCACGCTCAGCCACGGCGTCGGCCTGCGCTCGACCGAGATCCTGCCCGCGGCGATCGAGGGGCGCGTGAAGGGCCTGTTCATCTTCGGCGAGGACCCCGTCCGCACCGACCCGGACACCCAGCACGTCATCCGCGCGCTGACCTCGCTGGACTTTTTGGTGGTGGACGAGCTGTTCATGACGGAGACGGCAAAGTACGCCGACGTCGTCCTGCCCGGCCGCAGCTACGCCGAGAAGGAGGGCACGTTCACGAACACCGAGCGCCGCGTCCAGCGCGTGCGCAAGGCGGTGGAGGGCCCGAACGGCTCGATGCTGGACACCGACATCTTCACCGAGATCATGAACCGCATGGGCTACCCCCAGCCGCGCCTGAGCGCCGCCGAGATCTTTGACGAGATGGCGAGCCTGACGCCCTCCATGGGCGGCATGAGCCACCGCCGCCTGGACGCGCCCGAGACGCGCGGCCGCGGCCTGCAGTGGCCGTGCCCGACGCCCGACCACCCCGGCACGCCGATCCTGCACGTCGGGAGGTTCGCGCGCGGCACCGGCCAGTACCTGCCCAACGACTACCAGCCGAGCGCCGAGCAGCCCGACGACGCGTACCCGCTCATCATGTCCACCGGGCGCATCCTGTACCAGTACAACGCCTGCGCGATGACGGGGCGGACGGCGGGGCTCAACGAGATCCAGAGCTCCTCGTTCATCGAGCTCAACACCGCCGACGCGGCCGCGCGCGGCATCGCGGACGGCGACCGGGTGCGCGTGAGCTCACGCAGGGGCCACATCCTGTCGTGGGCGCGCGTCTCCGACAAGACGGACCCCGGCGTGACGTGGATGCCGTTCCACTTCCAGGACGGCAACTCCAACTGGCTCGTGGGCGACGCGCTTGATCCGACGTGCAAGGTGCCCGAGTTCAAGGTCGTGGCGGTCCAGGTCCGGAAGGCCGGCGCCGACGACGACGTCGATGAGGGCGCGCAGGCCCGGAAGGCCGGCGACGCCGAGGCGGCCGCGCGCTGACCGCCGATCGCCGGCAGATACACAGGGTGATGCGCCGACGCTCGCGGGCCGCGCGGGCGTCGGCGCATCCGCATGGGAAGGGGCGAGGCACGCCATGACGGCAATCCCCACGCCGGAGCAGGCGACGGAGCTGTTGGACCGCTACAACGAGGAGGAGTACCACCGGGTGCACGGGCGCGTGGTGGGCGCCGTCATGCGCCACTTCGCGCAGGAGCACGACCCGGAGCGCGCTGACTTCTGGTATGCCGTGGGCACGCTGCACGACGTGGACTTTGAGCGCTATCCCGAGCAGCACTGCGTTGCCGGCGTCACGATCCTCACGAACGAGGGCGTGGACCCGTCGGTGATCCGCTCGGCGATGAGCCACGGCTGGGGCATGACGGGGTCGGCCTTCGAGCCGCAGTCGCAGATGGAGCGGATCCTGTTCGCCACCGACGAGCTGACGGGCCTCATCTACGCCGCTGTGCGCATGCGGCCGAGCAAGTCAACCCTGGACATGGACGTTAAGAGCGTGAAGAAGAAGTTCAAGGACAAGCGCTTCGCCGCCGGGTGCTCGCGCGACGTCATCAGCGCGGGCGCCGAGCGCCTCGGCTGGACGCTGGACGAGCTGATCGCCGGCACGCTCGCGGGCATGCAGGAGTTCGAGCGCGCGCAGGGCGGGATGCCCGGCATCACGGTGCCGCTGGCGTGACGGGCGCGCCGAAATGTGACGTTTGCGCATGGGTCGCGCATGGGCGGCATGTCCCACAATGCCCATCGGTTCGCTAGGCTAAGCTACCACACACGTGCCCGGGCGCTCGCCCGGGCGACGGGCGACGACATCACGGCCCGCGGCGCGGGCGACGACACTCAGGAGCTCACCATGAAGATCAGCGAGGTGCTCAAGCGCAAGCAGTCCTTCTCCTACGAGATCTTCCCGCCGCGCGGCGAGCTTTC
>CACZRK010000344.1 GCA_902783515.1 uncultured Coriobacteriaceae bacterium
CAGAACGCAGCGATGTTCTTCTTTTGGGGCGTCGCGCTCATCTGGTTCCTCACGATGATCCCCAATGTGAGCCTGCCCGCCTTCGTGACGACGCCCGACTTCCTGAGCACCACGACGCCCGTCTCGTTCTTCGCGGCGATGTGCATGGTCTGGTGGTGCTTCGCGGGCTTTGAGTCGGCCGTCTCCATGGGCGAGGAGATCCGCTTCCCGCACATCAACATCCCCCGCGCGATGTTCCTCACGCCGTTCGTCGTCTTCGCGGTGAACGCGCTGTTCCAGTGGTTCCTCATCGGCATCACGCCCGTCGACGCGATCGCGTCGCTCGCCGACGCCGACGCTCCCTTCGCGCAGGCGATGATCTCCGCCGGCATCATGGGCTTCCCGCTGGCGCTGCTGTGCGCGGGCATCGCGTTCGGCGGCGACTTCTCCACGCTCAACGCCAGCACCGCGACGACCGGCCGCTACCTCTTCGTCATGGCCCGCGACGGCGCCGTGCCCAAGGTCTTCGCCAAGACCAGCGAGCGCTTCCACACGCCCTACGTGGCGGTCATCACGCTCGGCGTCATCTCGATCGTGCTCATCCTCACGAACTCGCTGGACTACATCGCCAACCTGTCGCTGTTCGCCGACCTGTTCTACTACGTGATCGGCATCGTCGCCGCCCTGTGCCTGCGCGTGCGCTTCCCCGAGCTCAAGCGCGCGTACAAGGCGCCCGGCATCAAGGTGGGCGCGCCCGTCTCGGCGGTCATCTACGTCGCGATGATGACCCAGCTCGAGCCGGACGCCTTCACGACCGGGCTGGTCTGGTGCGTGCTGGCGCTGGTCGTCTACGCGATCTGCCGCAAGGTCTACGGCCCCGCCGGCGGCTTCACGCTGGACCTGGCCGCCTCGGGCGCCGACGACGAGCCCTCCCCCGCCGAGCGCGCGCGGATGGACCGCGAGTACCTGGTCTGGCGGGTCGTCGTCACCGTGGCGTGCGTCGTGGCGCTGCTGCTCTTCGGGCTGCCGTACCTGATCGCCTAGCGCCCGCGCGCCCTACGAGAGCAGCCCCTGCCTGCGGATCGCCGCGACCATCCGGCGGTCCGCAGGCAGCCACGCGACGTCGGCGAGGTGCGCGGCGTCCAGCCAGCGCGCGTCCTCGTGCTCCAGCAGGCGCGGCTCCGGCGCGCCGGGCGCAAGCGTGCACAGCAGGCACGTAATGCGCAGCAGCACGCCGCCATGTGGCTGGTCGACGTCCACGATCGCCCGCACGGGCACGACGTCCGTCGCGAGCTCCTCGCGGATCTCGCGCACCGCGGCCTGCGCGGGCGTCTCGCCCGGCTCGAGCTTGCCGCCCGGAAGCTCCCAGCCATCCTTCAGCTCGCCGTAGCCGCG
The DNA here is from genome assembly GCA_902783515.1 of uncultured Coriobacteriaceae bacterium. Lineage (GTDB taxonomy): Bacteria > Actinomycetota > Coriobacteriia > Coriobacteriales > UMGS124 > CAIFEU01. Next base: position 1,375 of record CACZRK010000344.1, read on the forward strand.
CTGCGTCGCGAGCAGGCGCCCGTCGCGTACGATCGCCGCCGCCGCGACGCGCAGCACCGCGCGCGGGCGATCCTCGTCCCGTTGGCACCCAGCCGGGGCGTCCGCGCCCGTGACGCCCCCGTTCGCCGGGGCACCCTCGTTCGGCATGTCCGCGCCCGGGGCCACGTCACGACTCCTGGCTCTTGCGGTGGAAGAGCGACGCCTTAAGCGCGGCGATCTTCTCGCGGCGGCTCCGCTCCTCGTCCTCGTCGATCCGCCAGGCAGAGCCGTCGTAGGTGAGCACGGTGCCCTCGCGCGTGCCCGCCGGCAGGCTCGCAAGCGGCACGTCCACGAAGTCCCCCAGGCCGCGCTCGATGACCGCGACGTCGCCCTCGATGCGATCGACCGTCACCGTCGTGCCCGTCGCGGCCTCTCGCGCGGCGTCAAAGCCCTCCGCGGCCTTCCGGACGGCATCGTTCACGAAGCTCATGACCGTTCGCCTCCCTTAGGGATTGCAGATCTCGCAGGGCGTGTAGCCCTGGGCGATCGCGTCGGACTTGGAGATCGGTATCTTGCTCTTCCTGAGGGAGCGGCACCCGTCTGCGTGGTACTTCTCGCCCGTCTTGGTGATGTAGACGGTCGCGTCGCCGCCGTCGGGCGCCTCCGCCGCCGGGGCGGGGTCAGGCGCGGGGGTCTCCGCGGCAGGGTCAGTCGGGGCGGCCGCAGCCGCTGCCGTCGCGGCGACCGTCGCAGACGCGCCCGCCGTGGACGCCGCCGCGCGGTTCTGCTGCGAGGTGACGGGGCCGGGCGTCTCGCAGGTCGCCGTGACCGTCGAGCCGTCCGAGGTGACCGTCACGATGCCGTTGGCGAACGTCGCGTAGACCTGTGCGCCCACGGTGGCGAGCTCGTCGAGCGTCTCCTGCGTGGGGTGGCCGTACGAGTTGTCCGCGGAGCACTCGATGACCGCGACCTGCGGCGTGAGCTGGCTCATGAGCGCGGCGGTGCTGCCGGTGTCGCTGCCGTGGTGGGCGACCTTGAGGACGTCCACGTGGCCCGGCACGGCGCGCTGCGTGAGGTACGCGGATGCGTCGCCGGTGAAAAGGAACGTCCTCTCGCCGTAGGTGAGCAGCAGCTCGGCGGAGTAGTCGTTCAGGTCCTTGAACGTCTCGCCCGCCTGCGGCGAGACGACCTGCATCGTGAAGCCGTCGCCGCTCGCGACCGTCTCGCCCGCACACGCGTCATAGACGGGCACCCCGAGCTGTGACAGCGTCTGGAGCAGGTTCAGGTACGTCTTGGTGTTCGCGTCCGCGTTCTGCGGCATCCACACGTCGCCGATCTGGAACGACGTGAGAACCTTCACCATGCCGCCGATGTGGTCCGCGTGCGGGTGCGTCGCCACCACGTGGTCGATCCGCGTGACGCCCATGCTCCGCAGCCAGCTCACGATCGCGTCGCCGGCATCCGAGGGGCCCGCGTCGATGAGGACGTTCGAGCCGTCCGGCAGCACCACGAACTCGGAGTCACCCTGGCCGACGTTCAGGTAGTACGCGGTGACCAGCGGCTGCCCCTGCTGCTGGACGGCTTGATCGGACTCCTGGGCCTCCTGCGCCCACGCCCCCGCGGGCAGCATCGACGCGAGCAGTGCCGCGACGAACGCGCACAGGACGAGCAGGATCGCCGTCGCGCGCGTGACGCGCCGCTGGTGCGCGGGCGCCTCGGTCGTCGCGTCCGTCACCTCGGCACGGCCGTCTTCCGTGCTTGACGTCATGGGGACCTCCCTTCACGTTGGTTGCGTCCATCCACGCGGCTCGCTCAGGCGTCTGGCCCGTCGACGGGTGTCGTGCCGTCACGCCGTCGTCAGACAGGCTGGCTGCCGGCGCGTTGAGCGCCACGTCGCCGTCAGGCAGTCGTCAGACCACCGTCAGGCCAGGTGCCAAGCCGCGCACTCTCCGCCATTATAGGCGCGTCTGACGGATGCGTGACACAGACGGCCAACCGCCTGACGGTCACACGACGAGGGCGAAAGGGCGACGCCGGCGTGGCGCCACGGCCCCCGATGGGCTACTATCAGGCGCATGATGCCGACGCATGACAGGCGACGAGAGGCACGCGACGCACAAGGGGGAGTTGTCATGGCTGACACGCGGGGAGACGAGACGAGCACGGGCGCCGACGGGATCGGGGGGCTCGTCTCCGCAATGACGGACCGCGCCGCGACCTACCAGTTCCTCTCCAACGTGCTGAGCGAGAACGAGGTCACGACCGACTTTCTGGACAGCCTGCGCGCGAACCCGCCCTTCACGGGCACCGAGCTGGACGAGTTCGCCACGAGCCTCGTGAACGCCGACCCGACGCAGCTCGAGCTGGCACGCCGCGCGCTTGCCGCCGACCACTCGGCGACACTGCTCGGCATGTCGCAGACGCCGGTGAGCCCCTACGAGTCGGTGTACACGAGCCCGCTGCACCTCATGATGCAGGAGGCGCGCGACGAGGTCCTGCGCGCCTATCGCGAGAACGGCTTTGAGAAGAACGCCGCGTACCATGTGCCGGAGGATCACGTCGCCATCGAGCTGGACTTCATGTGCGCGCTTGCCGACCGCGCGGCTGACTGCCTGCTCACGGCGTCTGACCTGCAGGAGAACCCCGACGCGGCCGCCCCTGCCGCGCGCACGGGCTCGTCGGACGCGAGCGCCGCCGCGTCGCTCGCCGAGGCCGAACGCGCGCTCAACGCGCAGCTCGCGTTCATGAACGACCATCTCCTGCGCTGGGTGCCCCAGCTCGCCGATGACATCGAGGCGAAGGCGACCACGACGTTCTACCGCGGCGTCGCCCAGATGCTGCGCGGATTCATCGCGGACGACGCGGACTTCCTGCGCGGGCTCGCCGCCGACGACGGCGAGGAGGCATAGGGCGCCCCGCCTCCTCGTCCGCCATTCTCACGTCATCGTCGCGCCCGTTCGGATGACGCACGCACGTACACGTACACCTATCGCTTTGCAGCGTCCGCAGCGACGTCAAGCGCGGCAAACGAATACATGTATGCGCCGCCCTTGCCATATGCGGCAAGGTAGCCTCTCGGCTCAAGAGGGCTGAGCCCCGGACACGTCGACATCATGGCAGTGCCTTCAGAGCGGTCGACTGGCAGTACGTTCGCTATGGGAATGCCCTTCGCGTTAAACACCACCGCCCGCCCATCAGGCATAAACGCCTGATAGACATTGCCGCTCGCATCCACGCGCATCGAGTCGGGGCCGGCCGTACCCTGGCCTTGATAGACCACGCAAGCGTCGAGGAACCCGGTCTTGGCATCCCCCGTTTGAGGATCGATAGCGATGCGAACGACCCTGTTCATTGACGTCTCTGCGACCCAGAGATGGGAGCGGTCTGGCGTGAACGCAATCCCATTGCAGGTGCGCAGTCCACCTTGGACAAGCTCGATCGTTTGATATGAGTCGGCCGCATGCAAGCGATAGACGCCACCATCCGCGGCAAATGCATTGCCGGAAAAATCGGCTATATAGAGGTCATCGTTCGGGCCGAGCACTACGTCGTTCGGCATGATCTGATGACCATCGCACGAGCTCGGAAGCTCAGCGAATTCCCCGCTCGCAAGGTCAAGCGCTAAGATGTGGCCAGTCATGTCGGCAAGGAACGCCCGTCCGTCAGGTCCAAACGCGATGCCGTTGAATGCGGCGCCCTCCCTGCTCGCACAGACTGAGGAAGCGCCGTCATCATCGAACATGAGCACTTCGCTCGTCGTGACCTTTTCGCCATCGCGCTCCCGAGAAAAGCGATGGCAGCAATACAGACGCCCAGCAGCGTCGAACACGAGCCCCTCGAGACTATGCCCGTTCTCGCTCGAAACCGTCGCCCACAGTGTCGCCTCTATCTGCGGAAGACCCGCCAGATCTGAAGGCAAAGGGTTCACATCGAGCGTACCTTCCGCCGACATCGATCGCGCGCTCTCGTCACCCACGGCCGTCGTCGCGAGCGAAGCTCGAGCGGCTGTACCGGGCGCCATCGCAAGCGCTCCCACGCCGGCGGCGAGTGCCGCCCTCCTCGTCACGTTCATCGTTCGCAGCCTCCGTATGAATCAGATTTCTTATTGGCATCAAATTCTTGAACCATGTCATCACGTCAACGCCATACGGCATTGGAATCGACATCCTTGCGCCATCACCTTGAGGCCGCCTCTGTTGAAACCGCCTGCCTCGATCTGTCTCGCAACGCCTTGCGCGCCCGCAGGACGCCGTAGACGGCAACGATCACGGTGTACGTCGCCAGAGCGAGCAGGGCACCCGGCGAATGGTAGCCACCGAAAGCAGATCGACCCAGCGCAAGCACGATGTGCGCATAAAGCAAAGCGACCATTAGATATGAGAGGCGCTGTACCGCCTTCCACACCTTGTACGGCATCCGCGTTCGAAATACATGGAACGAGGTGAGGGTGAGCACCAAATACACTACGACCAGCATTGTTGCGATGACGATCGACGCGCTCATGCTCGGGCGAGACGAGAACAAAACGCTCAGATGGGGCAGGTACGTGGGCAGAAATATGACCGCGTGGCTCACGATCAGAATGAACGAGATGATCGAGAGCTCAGAGCGTATGGGCTGGAGGCGTCGCCGAAGCGAGGACCTCTCGTCGAGCACGCCGACGAACATCACGATCGCCAAGAACGCGCATGCGAGATATCCCTTGTTCAGCACATCGATGAATACCTGCAAGCTCGCGACATAGTGGCCGGACAGACGATACCAGAGGTGCAACGCGACCATCGCACATGCCATAAGGTAGAACAGCCACGGACGCCTTTTGAGCGCGCCGCCAAACGGGAGCGCGACCAGAAGGGCAACCACCACGGCAACGAACGCGCTGAGAACATCGTCAAACATGATCGGAACCACCCCCGTATCAGTCGAGGCTGTCAGAATGCGCCGCCCTTCGCGACCCGACGTGTCAAACGAGACAGTGCAGGGGGCAAACCGTCAGGGCCGCAGGCATGTAGACCCACGGGCGTCTGCGGTCTGCCCCTTTTGCAAGCTCACATCACTTCGTGTCAGTCACACATGCGAAGATCTCAATAATTGGGAAGTCCAAATCCATGGCCGCCCTGCGTGAGCGTGAAGTCCACGTCGTCGCGCCACTCTTTACCGCGCAAGATATAGCGGATGGATGGGCCGTTGCCCGCATCGGGCAGGGTGTGGACCTCGTCATCTGAAAAGTCCATGCACGCCTCACCAAGCGTCTGGTCATCTCCGCCCTTGAAGCTCAGCATCGTTGGGTCGTCGTCGATGTCGCCATACCACTTCGCCAGACCAACGCACTGGCTCACGCATTGGGGCAACTTGCCCGCGTCGGTTAGATCGCGGCACATGTTGCACTTCTCGACGATGACCTTTGCCGCGTTGTAGTAGCGGACGCCATACGGGCACACAGGAATGCAGCTCTGGCAGCCAATGCAAGCGTCCGCCTCGATCTGAACGGTGCCGTCCTCGGCAACATGCGATGCGCCGGTGGGACAGACGTCAACACAAGGCGCGTTCGTGCAGTGCTGGCACTGCAGGGGAAGGTAGTACCACTGAACGCCCTCAGGCCACGCGGACTGGTCCTGTGGCGTAATGTTCACGCGGATGACCTTGTTCCAGTAATTCCCAATCTCCACGTCGTTGACGGTCTTGCATGCGGTGTTGCATGCGGTGCAGTTGACGCAGCGGTTCAGGTCGATGACGATGGTCTTGTGCGCCATGGTCTACGCCCTCCCTTCGTACGTGGGTGCCCATTCCTTGAGACGCGGGTCAGACGCGTCGGTTATGATCTCGGTACCGTCGACGCCGCAGGGCACGGGGTCATTGAACGGGCTGTTCTCGGGGGTTGCCTTATATATGTTCACCAGATAGCCGCGCAGCTGCGGGGCGCCCTTGCCCTCGCACTGGGCGAAGGAGTCCACCAGGCAGTTGCAGCCACACAGGTCAAAACCATGCCCAGGCTGGTCAAGCTCCGGGAACCACCACGAGTGCTCAAGGTTCACGCGACCCGGCGCCACGCAGGAGTTGACGTCGACGTTCTGACGAATCTTGCCGAACGGGGTCTCCACCCACGCCCAGTCACCAGCGACGAGACCGAGACGCTCTGCGTCCTCCGGGTTGACCTCCATGCGCGGGACCGGCCATGCCTCGCGGCACCACGGAAGCTGACGATGCTCGGTGTGGAAGTA
>CACZRK010000345.1 GCA_902783515.1 uncultured Coriobacteriaceae bacterium
AGCGGACCTGCGCCGACCCGTCATGGGCGTGCGCCTGCAGCGCCGGCACGGACGCCGGGTCGCGCTGCCTGCCGAGCGCCTGGCACGCGAGCACGCGCACGCCCTCGTCCTCGTCGTCGAGCATCTCGCACAGCGGGCCCGTCGCCGCCGGCGTCCCCAGCGTCCCGAGCGCGATCGCCACGCTCTTGCGCACGCGCGGCTCGTCGGCGTGCCGCATGGTCGCGAGCATGCCCGCGCGCTGCTCGGGGGTCATGTCCGCCGCGCGCTCCGCCGCGGACGCCTCGCGCTCTGCGCCGTCGGTCCCGTCGCCCTGCCTCTCGCGCCCCATCGTCCCGTCCTCCCATCGCCGTGCGCCCGCCGCGCGTGCGCATCCTGCTCATACGCTTGTGCCCCAAACGTACCGCCTGCCACCACTGGTATGCTCTTCTCCATCTGATGCCAAGAACGCCCGTCGGCACAGCGGCGGGATCGGAGAGGTGACGCACGTGAGCGACCCCACCACCACCGTGACGAGCGCGACGAGCGACGGCGCGCGAACGGACGCCGGCCAGGCCCCGACCGGTCAGGACCTGCTGTGGCCCCCCGCGTTTGACGCCGCCATCTTTGACTTTGACGGGACCATCGCCGAGTCCGGCGGGATCTGGCTTGACGTCGACAAGGACTTCCTCGCCAGGCGTGGGCTCGCCTACACGCCGGAGTTCACCATCGAGCTCTCCACCCTCGGGTTCGCCGAGGGCGCGCAGTTCGTCGTGGACCGGTACCACCTGGACGAGGACCCCGCCGACATCTGCCGCGAGTGGAACGAGATCGGCGAGCGGCTCTACCGCGACCGCGTCCGCCTGCGCCCCGGCGCCGAGGCGTACCTGCGCCGCCTCAGGGCGCTCGGCGTGCCGATCGCGCTCGCGACCACGAACGCCCCCGGCGTGATCGACGCCACGCGCGCGCACATCGACGTCGACGGCCTCTTTGACGTGCGCGTGCACGGCATCGAGGTCGCGCGCTCCAAGCACTTCCCCGACATCTATGAGGAGGCGGCGCGTCGCCTGGGCGTGCGCGTCGACCGATGCGTCGTCTTTGAGGACATCGTCCCCGGCCTCCGCGCGGCGATGAGCGTGGGCGCCCTCGGCTGCGGCGTGCGCTCCAACGACCCCACGCAGGACCCCGACGCGCTGCGCGCCCTCGCCGACGCGTGGGTGGACGACTGGACGCAGGTCGTCCCGCGCTGACCTCGCCGCGCGTCGCCCGCGAGCCCACCCGCTCACGACGAAGGCGCCCGACCACGAGCGTGGCCGGGCGCCTTCTCATGCGCGGCGCGTCCTCCTCATGCGCGCGCCTGCGAGCGCAGGCGCGCGGGGCACGTCGCCTCACGCCGTCACGAGACCCGCCGTCACTCGACCGAGTCGGGCTCCACCGGGATCTCGCCGGGCGCCTCGCCCGCGGCGACCTTCGCCTTGGCGTGCGCCTCCGCGGACGCCTCGTCGTCGCGGCGCACGACGATGTTGTTGTCGTCGTCCACGTCCACGATCACGACGTCGTTCTCGCCGACCTTGCCGTCGATGACGAGGTTCGCGATGCCGTCCACGACCTTCGTCTGGATCAGGCGGCGCAGCGGGCGCGCGCCGTAGACCGGGTCCAGGCCGCCGAGCGACAGCGTGTCGATCGCGGAGGGCGTGACCTTCAGGGTCATGCGCTCGTTGGCAAGACGGTCGCGCACCTCGTCCAGCTGGATGTCCACGATCTTCTCGAGCTGGTCAAGGCCGAGCGGGTTGAACATGACGATGTCGTCGATGCGGTTCAGGAACTCGGGCTTGAAGGTGGCGTGCAGCATCTGACTGACTGCCTCGCGCATCTTGTCGCGGTCGTTGTCCTTCTGCGCCTCCAGGATGTACTGGGAGCCGACGTTGCTCGTCATGATGATGATCGCGTTCTTGAAGCTCACGACGCGGCCCTGCCCGTCGGTCAGGCGGCCGTCGTCCAGCACCTGGAGCAGGATGTTGAACACGTCCGGGTGCGCCTTCTCCAGCTCGTCGAGCAGGATCACCGTGTAGGGGTGACGGCGCACGGCCTCGGTCAGCTGGCCGCCCTCCTCATAGCCCACGTATCCTGGCGGCGCGCCGATCAGGCGCTGGACGGAGAACTTCTCCATGTACTCGGACATGTCGATGCGCACCATCGCGCGCTCGTCGTCAAACAGCGCCTCGGCGAGCGCCTTCGCGAGCTCGGTCTTGCCGACGCCGGTCGGGCCGAGGAACAGGAAGCTGCCGAGCGGGCGGTTCGGGTCCGCGAGGCCAGCGCGGCTGCGGCGGACCGCCGACGCGACGGCGTGCACGGCCTCGTCCTGGCCGACGACGCGCTTCTTGAGCGTGTCCTCCAGGTTGCGGAGCTTGTCCATGTCGCCCTGCATCATCTTGGAAACCGGCACGCCCGTCCAGTGGGAGACGACCTCGGCGATCTCGTCGGGGGTGACCTCCTCCTTCAGGATGCCGCCGCTCTCCTGCTTGTCGCGGAGCTTGTCCTCGGCCTCGTGGTACGCGGCTTCAAGGGCGGGGATCGTCGAGTAGCGCAGCTCGGAGGCGCGGCGCAGGTCGCCCTCGCGCGTGGCGCGCTCCTCCTCGGTCTTCGCGTCGTCGATCTTGCCCTTCAGGTCCTGCACGTGGTCGATGACGCTCTTCTCGTTCTGCCAGGCGGCCTTCATGCCGTCAAGCTTCTCGCGGGTCTGGGCGATCTCCTTGCGCAGGGTCACGAGGCGCTCGCGGGAGGCGTCGTCCTCCTCCTTCATGAGCGCCTGCTCCTCGATCTGCATCTGGGTGAGCTGGCGGTCCACCGCGTCGATGTCGCTCGGCATGGAGTCAAGTTCCATGCGCAGGCGGCTCGCGGCCTCATCGACGAGGTCGATGGCCTTGTCGGGCAGGAAGCGGTCCGTGATGTAGCGGTTGGACAGCTGCGCGGCCGCCACGAGCGCCGAGTCGGTGATGCGCACGCCGTGGTGGATCTCGTACTTCTCCTTGAGGCCGCGCAGGATGGAGACGGTGTCCTCCACGCTGGGCTCCGA
>CACZRK010000346.1 GCA_902783515.1 uncultured Coriobacteriaceae bacterium
ACCTGACGGTCCACGCGCCGCCCGTCGTCGCCCCGTCGCCGCGGCCGTCCGCCGCCGTCCCGGCGTCGCGCGCGCCCGTCCCGAACTCCGTCTGGCTCATGCCGCCTCCCGAGCCGCGCCGCGACCGATCGCGGGGCGCGGCCGTCGTCGCCACGAGGCGGCGGGACCGCCGTCACCCCGGCCCCGCCGCCTCACGTGCCCTCTCACGTCGTCTTGCGCGCGCCACCGCGCCGTCGGGCGGGCGTCGCGCGAGCGCGCCATTACACCGCCGCGGCGAGCTTCTCCGCGCGGTCGGCGGTCGCGAGCGCCTCGATGATGTCGTCCAGCGCGTCGCCGGTCAGCACGGCGCCGTAGCTGGAGTTGAAGCCGATGCGGTGGTCGGTCACGCGGTCCTGCGGCTGGTTGTAGGTGCGGATCTTCTCGGCGCGGTCGCCGTGGCCGATCTGCGCCAGGCGCGCGGCGCCGACCTCGGCCTGCTGCTTCTGCAGCTCAAGCTCGTAGAGGCGCGAGCGCAGCACCTGCATGCAGACCTCGCGGTTCTGGATCTGCGAGCGCTGCTCCTGGGACTGCACGACCAGGCCGGTGGGCAGGTGCGTGATGCGCACGGCCGAGTAGGTCGTGTTGACGCCCTGGCCGCCGGGGCCCGAGGAGCAGTAGGTGTCGATGCGCAGGTCGGACGGGTCGATCTGGATGTCGATGTCGTCCGCCTCGGGCAGCACGGCGACGGTCGCCGTGGACGTCTGGATGCGGCCCTGCGACTCCGTCTTGGGGATGCGCTGGACGCGGTGGACGCCGCTCTCGTACTTCATGACCGAGTAGACCTTGTCGCCCGTCACCTTGAACTCGAGCGTCTTGAAGCCGCCCGCGTCGGAGGGGCTGGCGCTGATGGGCTCGATCTTCCAGCCGCGGCGGTTCGCCAGGCGCTGGTACATGCCGTACAGGTCGCCCGCGAAGATGCCCGCCTCGTCGCCGCCGACGCCGGCGCGGATCTCCACGATGGTGTTCTTCTCGTCATTGGGGTCGCCCGGGATGAGCATGATCTTGATCTCGTCCTCCAGGCCGGGCAGGCGGGCCTGGTTCTCGTCGATCTCCTCCTGCAGCATCGCCTTGGCGTCCGGGTCGCTCTCCTCGCGCATGAGCTCGCGGGCGACGTCGATGTCGTCCAGCGCGCTCACGTACTCGCGCGAACGCGCGACCAGGTCGGCCTGGTTCGCGTGCTCCTTGGCGATGCGGGCGTACTCCTTCGGGTCGGAGACGACGGCGGGGTCGGAGAGCTTCTTCTCGAGCTCGTCGTAGGCGACGATGAGCTTCTCGAGCTTGTCTCGCTCCATGGCCATGGTTGGTGCTCCTTCGCGTGTGGCCGCGTCAGCGCGGCGTGTCCCCTGCGGGGCATGGTGTGTGTTCGGTGGGATGCGCGTGACGCGCATCGCAAGATAGTACCACGCGCCAGGCCGCTAGGGCTGCGCCTCGGAGGCGCGGGGGCGCGGGGAGGCGCCCTCGTTCACGGCAACACCATGACCGTCGAGAAGGCCGTCCGCGACCGGCGCGGCCGCGACGGCTTCGGGCGCGTCCGCGACGCCGGGCGCGACGCCGGCGAGGCCCTCGCCCGCCAGCAGCCCCATCACGCTCGCCATCATGAGGCCGCGCGTCCAGCCGGACGTGTCGCCGAGACACGACAGGCCCGGCAGGCTCGTCTGGAACGCGTCGTCCAGCGTGACGCGGTTGCTGTAGAACTTCACCTCGGGCGCGTACAGCAGCGTCTCGTCGGCGGCGAAGCCGGGCACGACCTCGTCGACGGCGCGGATGAACCCGATGATGTCGGTCATCGGGCGGTACGGCAGGGCCGCGGAGATGTCGCCTGACGCGGCGTCGGGCAGGGTCGGGCGCACGTTGGAGCGCCCGAGCTCGTGCGGCCAGGTGCGCTTGCCGCTCAGCAGGTCGCCGAACCGCTGGACGAGCAGGTGGCCCGCGCCGAGCATGTTCGCGAGCTCGGCGACCTTGCGCGCATAGACGATCGGCCGGTCAAAGGGCTCGCGGAAGTGCAGCGAGCACAGGATGGCGAGGTTCGTGTTGGGCGACTTGCGCTCGGCGCCCTTGTAGGAGTGGCCGTTCACGACCGCCAGGCCGCCGTCGTACTCCTCCTGCGCGACGAGGCCGCCGGGGTTCTGGCAGAAGGTGCGCACCTTGTCCTGGAACGGCTTGGGGTAGCCGATCAGCTTGGACTCGTACAGGACGTTGTTGACGTCCTCCATCACC
>CACZRK010000347.1 GCA_902783515.1 uncultured Coriobacteriaceae bacterium
GGATCCCGCCGGAGGTGATCATCGTCGCGACGGAGCCGCGATACGCCTGCCGGACGGCGTCGCCCACCCCCATGCCCAGGTAGGCGCGTGCGTGTCGGTACGCGCTCGTGTACAGGATCGCGTAGTCGATCGTGGCGCCCATCAGGATCGCCTGCACCACGACGAGCGCCACGTAGTAGGTGCTGATCCCCAGCATGCCCGTGACGCCCATCGTGAGGTTGATGCTGCCCTGGATGAGCGCGACCAGCACGAGCGCGACGAACGCCGAGCGGAACGTGACCGCCACGATCAGGAAGATCGCCACGACGCTCAGCAGCGTCACGCGGTTGAGGTCGCTCGCGAAGATGTCGCGCGCCTCCCATGCCATCGGCGCGTCCCCCACCAGGTAGTACGCGCCCTGCCCGAAGGCGCGCTCGCATCGCCCGTTCAGCTCGTCGAGAAGCGCCGTCATGTCGGGCGACTCCCGCTCAAGCGGCACGCGCACCGAGATGCGGCCGCATGCGTCGCCGAGGAGCTTCGCCTTGCCGTCCTCCATCTGCGCCTGGGCGTCCAGCATCCTCGCGCGCGCCTCGTCGTCCAGAACGTCCGCAAACGCATCGTCATGCAGGATGACCTCCGCCGCGTAGTTCACGAACTGCTCGAGGGACATGACGTCGGTGGTGCGCCCCTGCGCCTTCGTCGCGCGATACAGGTAGAGCATCCGCACGGTCGGCTCGTCCAGCGAGGCAAGCCCGCCCGCGCCGGCGTCCGCCTCGCCCGCCTCAGTCGCCGCGCCGGCGCCGTCTGTCGTCGCGCCCAGCCTGCCCAGCAGCTCGACCATCTCCGCCGGCGCATACGTCGTGCCCGCCACGGCGCCGTTCATCACGTCACGCAGCGCTCGCATGCTCGTCAGCTGCGACTCCGTCAGCCTGCTGGTCACGTCCTCGCTGTCGCACGCGAAGTCCAGCGGGTCGTGCGCGGACGCGGACCACCCGTCGGTCTCGCCACCCTCATAGGCGTGCAGCAGGTAGATTGCGCGGACGTCCCGCCGATCCATCCCCAGGCTCTCGGCCATGTCATCCACACCGAGCGCAACGGACGCCGCCGCCGGCGTGAGGTCGATCGCCGCGCGCGCCGCCTGCAGCTGAGTCTGCCGCTCCGCCGTCATCGGCACTATCCCCGCGTACGCGTCGGAGCCGACGACGTCGTCCGCCACGAACGTCACGAAGTCGGCGGGCGTCATCCTTCCCGTGCTGACGTCCGCGTCGGGCGTGGCGACCAGGTAGGCGAGCGTGAGCTGCTCGACCTCGGAACGATCCATGCCCAGGTAGTCGGCCAGCTCCTGCATGCCGCGCGCGCGGTCGGCCTCGTCGGCGTCGGCGAGCTCGCACAGCCTGTCCAGTCCCGCCCGCTCGCCCTCGCCCAGCTGCCCGAGCGCCTGCGCGCCGCCAGTCGCATCCGCGTCCGCCACGCTCGCCTGCTCCCGCAGGAACTGCGCGAAGTCCCCCACCGTCATCGGGGGAACCGCGCCTCCGTTCGCGTGGTGATAGTAGATGAGGCTGACCTCGTCCGAGTCCATCCCCGCATATGCGCTCAGGTCCTGCGTCGTGCGCGCCTTGGCCAGCGTCGTGCCGTACGCGCTCACGCGCGCCTCGCCCAGCTCGTCGGAGAGCCACAGCTCAAGATCGTGGGCGGCGTCCTCGTCGGCGGCCGGGTAGAGCACCACGACCGTGTTGTCCGCGCCGAACTGCCCGTCGATGCGCGCGGAGTCCGCGTCCGCCGGCGCCATGGTGAAGCTCGCCGACGCCAGCCCCTTGATCCCGAAGCTCACGACGACGAGCGCGACCAGCGCGACGAGCACCGGCACGCGCCCGCGGTACTCGGCGCGCGCGAGCAGCGCCATCCCGGGGTCGGGCGCGCGCTTCTCGGTCCTGCGGATCGCGCCGTCAAAGACCAGCAGCAGCCCAGGCATCGCGAAGAACACGCACATCAGGCTGAACGCGACGCCCTTGGCGAGCACGAGGCCCATGTCGCGCCCGATCGTGAACGTCATCGCGAGCAGGCACAGCATGCCCACGACCGTCGTGAGCGAGCTTGACGCGATGGCGCCGATGCCGCGCGTCAGCGCGCGCTCCATCGCGAGGCGCTTGTCGTCTGTGCGGGCGCGCTGCTGGCGGTACATGTCCATCAGCATGATCGAGTAGTCCATGGAGAGCACGAGCTGCAGGATGGACGCGATTGAGTTCGTGACGCTGGACACACTGGCAAAGATGACGTTGGTGCCCATGCCCAGCACGATGGCCATGCCGACCGTCGCCATCATCAGGATCGGCTCGACCCACGAATGCGCCATCACGAGCAGGATCACCAGCAGCAGCGCGACGGCAAAGCCGATGATCGGTCCCAGATAGCCCAGGTCGGTGCCGGCGACAGGCCCGCCCACCCAGCAGTCCTGCCCCTCGCCGCCCAGCTCGTACCCCTCGTCGGCAAGGTGCGCGCGAATGCGGTCGAGCGTCTCGTGCGCCTCGGCGGAGTACGTGCCGCCGGCCACCTCCAGCGCATACAGCGAGTAGCCGTCGCAGTCAAACGCCAC
>CACZRK010000348.1 GCA_902783515.1 uncultured Coriobacteriaceae bacterium
CCCGGCATCGACGCGGGCGGGCCTGGCGGTGCACCGCTGCCGCCGGCAGGTCGCCGAGCTGCTCGGCGCGCCGGACCCGCGACGGGTGTGCTTCGCGCTCAACGCGACCGAGGCGCTCAACACGGTGATCGCCGGGCTCGTGGGGCCGGGTGACCGCGCGGTCACGACCGCGGCGTCGCACAACTCGGTGCTGCGGCCGCTCAACCGCGCCGCCGACGAGCGGTCCGCGGACGTCGCGGTGCTGCCGGTCGCGCCTGACGGCGGCATCGACTACGCCGAGCTGGACCGGCTGCTGCGGGTCCCGACGCGCCTGCTGATGGTCACGCACGCCTCCAACCTCACCGGCGACGTGTACGACGTCGCCCGCATGGCCGAGATCGCCCACGCGCACGGGGCGCTCGTCTGCGTGGACGCCGCGCAGACGGCGGGGTGCTACCCGATCGACATGGCGGCCGACCGTCTCGACATCGTCTGCTTCACCGGGCACAAGGGGCTGTTCGGGCCGCAGGGCACCGGCGGCGTGGCGCTCGCGCCCGGCGTGGACGTCCCCGCGCTCAAGGAGGGCGGCTCGGGCGCGCGCAGCTACGACCGTCGCCAGCCGGACGTCTACCCCGAGCGGCTGGAGGCGGGCACGCTGAACGCCCACGGGATCGCCGGGCTCGCGGCGGGCGTCTCGTACATCCGGGAGCAGGGCGGCCCCGCGGCGGTCCACGAGCGCGTGGAGGCCCTGACCATGCGCCTCGAGCAGGGCGTGCGCGCGATCGCGGGCGTCACCGTGTACGGGGGCCACGCCGACGTGGGCCGCTGCGGGATCGTGGCACTCAACGTGGGCGACCTGGACTCGGGGACGGTCGCCGACGCGCTGGCCGACGGCTTCGGCATCTGCGTGCGCGCCGGCGCCCACTGCGCCCCGCTCATGCACGAGGCGCTGGGGACGAGCGGGCGCGGCGCGGTTCGGCTCAGCCTCTCGGCGCTCAACACGGTCGAGCAGGTCGACGCCGCGGTGGGGGCGATCGCGGAGATCGCGTCGCTGGGATGACGGAGGAATGACGGGCGGCGCCGATCGGGCGATAATGCTCGCAGGACGAGGGGTGCCCGGACGCCACGGCAGCCGCGGGCGTCACGGCCGCAGCGCGAGCACCCGCCCGTCCCCAGACCGACCCCACGAGAATCGAGCACGCGATGCACCAGCAGACCGACCTGTCCGCGACCCGCACGGGATCGCCCGCTACCAACCTGCTCACCCGCCTTGAGCTGCTCGCGGTGTTCCGCGCGCTGCTCGACGACCCCGTGATCGCCTCGCTGCGCACGCTGCTGGCGACGCCGACGCCGACCGCGTACGGCGCCTTCGTCTCCGAGCTGCTGCGCGCGACCGACGGCACCGCCGACCTCGCGGGATACGTCCGCGACGCCGTGGCGGACGACGAGAATCCCTACCTGCGGCGCGTCGCCGCCGGCGAGGAGGTGCCCGCCCCCGTGGCGGCGACCGTGCGCACCGAGCTCGCGACGCTGCAGGCGGTGTGCGACCTCTCGCCGAGGACGCTCGGCGTGCTGCTGAGCGCGGCGCTCGGCGCCGACGGCGCGGCCAAGATCGCGGCCGCCGCGGCGATCGTCCCGGCCTTCTCCACCAACCCGGCGCCCGGCGCACCCGGACACGTTGACGTCGCCGCGGCGTACGCGGACTGCCTCCGCTCAGTCGGGCGGCGGGGCTGGGGCATGTACGCGCGCTACCACATGTTCCACCTGGACGAGGTGGGCGCGATCGTGCCCGTCCGGCACCCCGACGCGACGCGCCTTGACGACCTGTTCGGCTACGAGCGGCAGCGCAAGGTCATCCTGGACAACACCCTCGCGCTGCTCGCCGGCAGCCCCGCGGCGAACATCCTGCTCACGGGCGACGCCGGCACGGGCAAGTCCGCGACGGTGAAGGCGCTCGGCAACGAGCTGCGCGGCGAGGGCCTGCGCATCCTTGAGGTGCGCAAGGACCAGCTGCACGACATCCCCGCGGTGCTCGACGACCTCGCGCGCAACCCGCTGAAGTTCATCCTGTTCATCGACGACCTCTCGTTCTCGCGCGACGACGACAACTACGCCGCGCTCAAGGCGATCCTGGAGGGCTCCGTCTCGGCCAAGTCGCGCAACGTCGTGATCTACGCCACGAGCAACCGCCGCCACCTGGTCAAGGAGAGCTTCAGCGACCGCGAGGGCGACGACGTCCACCGCAACGACACGATGCAGGAGACCGTCTCGCTCTCGGAGCGCTTCGGCCTGCACGTCACGTTTGACAAGCCCAGCAAGCAGACCTACCTGGAGATCGTCCGGCACCTTGCCGACGAGGCGGGCCTGTCCTACGACGATGACGACCTCGCGCTGCACGCCGAGCGCTTCGTGCTCGGTCGCGGCGGTCGCTCGGCGCGGGCGGCCCGGCAGTTCGTGGACAGTCTGATCGCCGCGCGGCGTGATGCCGTCGAGAAGGTCGACGACGAGGGGGGAGTGGCCGGGGCGTAGGTCGCGCTCGCCCTCGCGCGAAGGCGGCGTGCGCGCGAGGGGGCGCCCAAAGGGCCGCCTGCGAGGAGGGGACGCCCCGGGGAGTGCGTGCGAGATAAGGGCGTGCGCGCTGCAGGAAAAACCGACACGTGAGGTCACCGCGCGGAAAAAGGGTGTGCGTGACCGCACGGGTCGGCTTTTCTCGCAGGCCGGGAGGACTCAGATCCGTATGACGAAGAGCGACAACGGTATCACCACAGGCTAGACTACCTCCGTAATGTGAGAGTCTCCCGAACTCAGGAAGTCACGAGCCGGAAAAGCCGACCCGTGACCGCACGCGTCGGCTTTCTCGACAGCGCGACCTCACGCGCGCCCTTTTTAAACGGCGCGCGTGAGGTCGGGGTCTCTACGTGGCCGCCCCGCCCCAACTGTCCGTCGCCGCCCTCCCACAGCCGTCTTCACCTCGCGTTTCTCACCCCTCATACGCCGGATTCTGTGTGGAGCGCCGCGCTCGGGTGGACGACAGGCGGCATCCGACGCCGGCGGCATGGCATGATCAGCCCATCATCGCACGCGACCTCGTCGACTCTGCCGGCGGCGATGCATCCTCATCGCCCGCGACGCGCCCGTGCGCCATCCACCGCGTCGGTCACCCACCGACATACTGCCTGCCCCCGCTGCCGCGTCCGTCGCGGCGGCATTCGTCTGCACCGCCCGCGCCCCGCGCGGCAAGGAGGTCCCATGGAAGTCGGAATGGTGCTCTCGGCGCTCGGCGCCGGCCTGCTCTCGTTCTTCTCGCCCTGCATTCTGCCGCTGCTGCCGGTCTACATTGGCATTCTGACCACGGACGCCGGCGCCGCCGACGACGCGGGGGAGCGCGTCGAGAAGGCCGCCGGCGACGCGTGCGCCTCCGCGAAGGGCACGCCCTCTACCTGCTCGAAGTCTGCCCCTGCCGCGCCCGCCGCGCCTGCCACGTCCGCCGCCCCTGCCAGCCCGCGTCGACACGGCTTCCTGCGCCGCAGCGCCAACACGATCGCGTTCGTGCTGGGCATCTCGTTCACGTTCGTCCTGATGGGCGTCGGCGCGGGCGCGATCGGGTCGATCGCCAACAACAGCTACGTCGCCATCGCGATGGGCCTGCTCATCACCATCTTCGGCCTGTACCTCGCCGGCGTCATCAGCATCCCCGCGCTCGACCGCCACAAGCAGGCCGACATGAGCCGCATCCGCGTGCGCGGCGTGGTGGGGTCGTTCCTGCTCGGCCTTGCGTTCTCGTTCGGCTGGACGCCGTGCGTCGGCCCGATCCTGGGGTCCATCCTCGCGCTGGCGGCGGAGCAGGGCAGCGCGGCCGTGGGCGCCGGGCTGCTGCTCGTCTACTCGCTGGGACTGTGCGTGCCGTTCCTCGTGCTCACGATCGCCTCGACCGCGCTCATGGGCCGCATCCGCAAGCTCGGCCGCTACCTGCCGGTCATCCAGCGCATCGGCGGCGCGCTCATCGCGATCATGGGCCTGTGGATGACGTTCTCGCAGGTCCACGACCTCGTCAACGCCACGAACGCCGCGCGCGAGGAGGCGGCGCTCATCCAGATGGACGACGCGGGCGCGGGGTCGTCCGACGGTTCGGCCACCGTCTCCGCCACCGGGTCGGCTGCCGGCGACGGCGGGGTGGGTGCCGGCAGCGCCGCGGGCGAGGCGACCGGGTCCTCGACGAGCTCCTCGACGGGTGACGCGGGCGCGACGGGCGGCACCTCGACGAACGCGCTCGGCATCACGTCGGCGTGGCGCAACGTCGCGCTGCGCGACCTGGACGGCAACACGGTGCGCTTCTCCAACCTGAAGGGCAAGCCCATCTACTTTGAGTTCTGGGGCAGCTGGTGCTCGTCGTGCGTCGCCGACCTCGGGCAGCTGCAGGCGCTGTACGACGAGCACGCCGAGAAGGGCGACGTGCAGGTCGTCTCCGTGGTCACGCCGGGCTCCTACGGCGAGAAGAGCGCCGACGACTTCGTCACGTGGGCGGCCGAGAACGGCGTGAACTTCCCGGTCTACATGGACACCCGCGCCTCGCTCGTGTCCTACATCGGCGTGTCGGGCTTTCCGACCTCGGTGTTCGTCGATGCCGACGGCACCATCGTGAAGGTTCGCCCCGGCGCCATCGAGCACGACGAGCTTGAGGAGATGCTCGACGAGCTCGCGGCCGGCACGCTCAGCTAGCCGGCGCGGGCTCGCCCCGCGCCA
>CACZRK010000349.1 GCA_902783515.1 uncultured Coriobacteriaceae bacterium
CCACCTTGATGCCGGCTTCGATCCAGGCGGGCATGTACTTGCCCGGCAGACCCGCGCCGGTGGTGACCACGGGCACCTTCTCCTCCGCGACCAGCGCCGCTACTGCCTCCACGTGGGGGCTCATCAGCATGATGTTCACGCCGAAGGGCTTGTCGGTGGCGGCGCGGACCTGGTGGATCTGGTCGCGCACCCACGCGGCGTCGGCGTTCATGGCGGAGATGATGCCCAGGCCGCCGGCCTTGGACACCGCGGTTGCGAGGCTCGCGTCCGCGATCCAGGCCATGCCGCCCTGGAAGATGGGATGCTCGATGCCGATGAGGTCGCACAGAGGGGTGTGGATCATGTCTCTCCTTCTCATGATGGTGCGTGGTTCCGCCGCGACGCCCCGCCGGGCGCGGCGTCGCGGGCGCAGGTCGCGCGTCACGTGCGGGATGCCGCGCGAAAAGAAGCGGCCCGCGCGCCGAAGCTCGTCGCGCGGGCCGTGTGAGGCTCGGTGGTGATGCGCCCGTTACGCCTGCGCGGCGATGGCCGCGTCGACCAGGTCCACGAACTCGCCGACGGTCTTCGGGTTGGACTCGGGATCGATCTCGATGCCGAACTCCTCCTCGCAGGCCATGACGGCCTCGACGGTGGCGAGGCTGTCCAGACCGGCCTCCTCGAGCGTGGTCTCGGGCTTGAAGTCCACATTCTCCAGGCCGTCCTGCTCCTTGAGGACCTTCACCACGCGGTCGAACGTGCTCTCAGCCATTGCGCTTCCTCTCTTTGTCAAGTCGCGCGGCGCGCGACCGCTAATGACGTTCACCTCTGATTATCCCCGAGTTGCGCCGTCCCATGTCACGAGAGGCTGCGCACGGGGTGAACCCACACGCGAAACGTGAATATCGGGACGCCGCGCGACGGGCGGCTGCGGGCGTGCGCCTCGCGGCGCCCCGCACGTCGGGCCTACGCGAGCGCGGGCTGCCAGCGCAGCAGGCAGGTGCCGGTCACGAGGCCGCTGCCGAAGCCGAAGAGCGCCACGAGGTCGCCCGGCTTCAGCGCGTCGTCGCGGGCGAGCGTGTCCAGCGACAGCGGGATGCACGCGCTGGACACGTTGGCGGTGTGGTCGATCGTGACGATCACGCGCGACGGGTCCAGCCCGAGCCGCTCGACGCCGGCGTCGATGATGCGCTTGTTGGCCTGGTGGAACACGAAGTGATCGACGTCGGAGAGCGCGACGCCGGTGCGCTTCTCCATGAGCTGCAGCTCGCTGACGATGTGGGTGACCGCGAACTTGAACACCTCGCGGCCGCGCATCTGCATGAACGTGCCGTCCTCGCCGAGGCGCGCGGCGCCGACCTCGTCAAAGGGGCTGTTGCCCGCCGGCGCCCAGGAGTGGATCACGTCCGCGTCGCCCTCGGTGGTCGTGCGCAGGTACAGCGGCGAGTCGCCGCCGCGCCCGAGCACGGTCGCCGCCGCGCCGTCGCCGAACAGCACGCAGATGGCGCGGTCGGTCCAGTCGGCCATGCGGGACATCTTCTCGGCGGACACGACCAGGATGCGCTCGGCGCGCCCGGCGCAGAACAGGCCGTCGGCGACGTCGAGCGCGAAGACGTAGCCCGCGCACGCGCCGTTCACGTCAAACGCGGGGCAGGTGGCCCCGATCGCCTGCTGGACCACGCACGCCTCGGCGGGCGTCACGCGCTCGGCGGAGCAGGTGGTGCAGATGATGTAGTCAAGCTCGGCCGCCGTGACGCCGGCCGCCTCGAGCGCCCGCCGCGCCGCCTCGGCCGCGAGGTCGTCCAGCGTCTCGGTCGTGCAGACGGGGCGCGACTTGATCCCGGTGCGCGTCGTGATCCACTCGTCGTCGGTCTCCAGGAAGGCCGAGAGCTCGTCGTTCGTGACGCTGCGCCGCGGCAGCGCGCTGCCCGTGCCCATGATGTGAAACGACATTCGGTATGCCTTTCATGTCGCAAGTTCCGATCCCTGTCCGCGGGAGGCAGGCCCGCCGCATGGCAGTGGGTACACTGTTCCCGTCCGACGCGGATTATACGCAGCATGAAGGAGATGCTCTCAGAATGAGCGAGACTCAACAGGGAACGGACGCCGCGCAGGCATCGGCCGCGCAGGCGTCAGAGGACGCCTCGTACAGCGACGTCGTGCAGCGCTTCCTGCGCTACGTGCGCACCGACTCCCAGGGCGTTCCCGCCAACGCGCCCGCGGTGCCGTCCAGCGCGTGCCAGTTCAACATGACGCGCCTGCTCGCCGACGAGCTGCGCGGGCTCGGCGCCACGGACGTGACCACGACCGAGCACGCCTACGTGACGGCGCACGTGCCCGCCAGCGCCGGCGCCGAGCACATGCCGACGCTCGCCTTCAACGCCCACATCGACACCGAGTCCTCCGTCCCCGGCAACGGCGTGAAGCCGCACGTGGTGGACTACGAGGGCGGCAAGCTCGTCATGGGCGTCGTGGACGGCGAGGAGATCTTCACCGACCAGACCGTGAACCCCGAGCTCGCGGACCTCGTCGGGCAGAAGATCATCGTGACCGACGGCTCCACGCTGCTCGGCGGCGACGACAAGGCCGGCGTGGCCGAGATCATGGCGCTCGTGAAGCGCTTCCACGACGACCCGACGATCCCGCACCCGCGCCTCGCGATCTCGTTCGTGCCCGACGAGGAGATCGGCCACGGCGCGGCGCTGCTCGACCTTGACGAGCAGGGAGCCGCCTTCGGCTACACCCTTGACGGCGGCCCCCTCGGCGTCATGAACTACGAGACGTTCAACGCCGCCGAGGCCGACGTGCACTTCCACGGCTTCTCCGTGCACCCCGGCACGGCCAAGGGCAAGATGCGCAACGCCATCGACATCGCCTGCGAGTTCAACGGCCTCATGCCCCAGCAGTCCAAGCCGCAGTACACCGACGGCTACGACGGCTACATCCACCTGCACCAGCAGTCCGGCAACGTCGAGAAGGCCGACGCGATGTACATCATCCGCGACCACGACCGCGCCAAGTTTGAGGCGAAGAAGCACCTCATCGAGTCGGCGGCCGCCTACCTCAACGAGAAGTACGGCGCCGACATCGTGAGCTGCCACGTCTTTGACCAGTACTACAACATGGCCGAGGTCATCAACAAGCACCCGCACCTCGTGGAGACCGCCCGCAGGGCCTACGCCGACAACGGCGTGACGATGTGGACCGAGCCGATGCGCGGCGGCACCGACGGCGCGCAGCTCTGCTTCCGCGGCCTGCCGATGGCCAACCTGTCCTGCGGCTACCACAACGCGCACGGCATCAAGGAGTTCGTGCCGATCAACGAGCTGGAGACCATGGTGGACGTTCTCCAGTCGATCTGCGCGACCTACGCGACGGGCGAGCCGCAGGCGTAGCGCGCCCGCGTTCGCGCCCGCGCCGCCGTGCGAGAGGGGCGGCGCGGGCGTCGCATGGCGAGAGGCCCCGC
>CACZRK010000350.1 GCA_902783515.1 uncultured Coriobacteriaceae bacterium
CCAGGAGGACGGCACCGTCTTCATCGGCGCGTCCGACTCCGGCGCCGAGGAGGCGCGCGCCCGCATCGAGGCGCTCGTGAAGGTGCCCGAGGTCGGCGAGGAGTACTTCGGCCGCGTCGTCGGCATCCAGCCGTTCGGCGCCTTCGTCGAGCTGCTGCCCGGCAAGGACGGCCTGCTGCACATCAGCCGCGTCGCCAAGGGCCGTGTCGAGAAGGTCGAGGATGTCCTGAACATCGGCGACGAGGTCCACGTGAAGGTCATCGAGGTCGACGAGAAGGGCAAGGTTTCCCTTGACCGCCTGGAGAAGCCGGAGGCTCCGAACGGCGCCGGCGAGCACGCCCCGCGCCGCGAGCGCGGCGAGCGCCGTGAGGAAGGAGAGCGCACCGAGCGCGGCGAGCGCCACGAGCATCGTCCGTCTCGTCACCCCGGCGACCGCGGCGCCCATCGCTTTGATGATGGCGAGGATGCCGCCCAGCCGACGCACCGCACCCCGCGTCGTCACCATGAGGGCTAGTCGTCAGACTCCCTGACGCGGGCGGAACAAAGCCGGGCATGAGCCGGACATGATGGATCTTTGACGGGCGGGAGGCGCGGCCTCCCACCCGTCTTCGTCTGCTTTGGAGCCCGCACGCTACGATGGCGGGGACGCGCGATGGCATGGACGCGCCACGGGCGACGCCGACCGAGGCCGGGCGATCCCGCGTGATGGGCGCTGGCGAGACGAGACGAGGTGCATGCCGATGGCACGGCCAACGACGACCAGATCAGGGTGCGGGCCCGCCACGGTGACGGCTTCGCCCAGCCCCGCGCCACGTCGCGGCCGCCGCGCGGCACGGGTGCTGTCGCTGCTGTGCGCCGTCGCGATGCCGCTCGCGCTGCTGCCCCCGCAGGTCGGATGGGTGCCGCCGATCCCCCAGGTCATCCTGCTTCAGCCGGCGCTCGCGGCGCTCGCGCTCGGCCTGGCCGTCATCGCTCTCGTGCGACGCGACCTTCCGTCCCTGGTCATGTCAGGGCTCGGGGTCATCGTGTTCCTCGCCATCTGGGTGATGCCCGTCTGGCCGACATCCGCGCATGAGAGCGTCTCGTCGGCAGGCCAGGCCGAAGGTCAACCCTCCGCGGGGGCGCCTGCCGCCGACGCAGCGGCGATGGCGTCCGACGAGCTCACGATCATGACGATCAACACGCACGTCGGGCAGGCGGACCCCGCGCAGATCCTGCAGCTCGTACGGGACCATCAGGTTGACGTCCTCTGCGTGCAGGAGTCGACCGTCGCCTTTGCGCGGGCGCTCGCGGATGCCGGCGCGTCGGAGCTGCTGCCATATCGGGCGGGCGAGGAGATCGGTGACATGGTCTGGAGCGCGCTGCCGCTCGGCGACCCCGCAGACGACGCCGTGGGATACGCGGGCGCCGCGATGGCCGCGGGCACGATCGAGGCCCTGGGGACGCGCCTGCGCGTCGTCTCCGTGCACACATGCTCGCCGACGCCCGGCTACGAGCGTCTCTGGGCAGAGAGCCTCGCGGACGTCGCCAACGTCGGAGAGGCAGACCCTGGCGCGCAGCCTGACGTCCCGTACGTGCTCGCGGGAGACTTCAACGCGACGCGCGCCCACGCGGCGCTGCGCGACGTGCTCGCGGCGGGCTTCACCGACGCCGCCACGAGCGTATCGCCGCTGCCCCTGGCAACCTGGCCGCGCATCGGCCCCTTCAGCGGCGTCGCGCCCATCGATCACGTGCTGACGCCCGACGGGGTCGTCGCCACGGACGTCGAGCGCGTGCACGCGGGCGACACGGACCACTGCGGCCTCATCGTGACGCTGCGCGCCGCGTCCTAGACGACCCGACGTCTGACCTGCAGGGTGCGAACGACGAGGCCGACGACGGCCTCGACCGCGAACATCGCGACGAACCTCCCCGGGTCCTGGGGGATGCCGACGAGCATGGAGTTGTACACCATGTGGCACAGGACGCACCACACGACGCCGTCCGACCATGCGCGGACGACCGCGAGGGAGTAACTCAGGCCGACGCCCGCGACGAGGACCATCCAGAACGGGACGATGGACTGATACGTGCCGGGCATAAGGGCCAGGGGAAGATGCCACATGCCCCAGACGAGACCGACCGCGAGCGGGACGAGCAGCGTCGCGCGCCGTCGGGCAGCCCCGCGGTCCCATCGCAGCGCGACCAGACGCTCAAGCAGCGGCTGCAGCGCGCCGCGCCAGCCGGGTTCCTCAAGGCCACCGCCCAACAGCAGGCCTGGGATCCCCGCGACGAACGCCGCGCATGCAGACGAGACGGATGCAGGAAAGCCCAAGGCAGCATGAAAGCTCACGTAACGCCAGAGCGTGAGGGTCACGATCGCACCGATGCCCCAGACACGCACCCTTGGGTTGAACATGAAGCCCCAGAAGCCGACGGACCCTCCGGACACGTCGCGAGACGAGGCGGCCACATGCGCGCGCGTGGACGGAGCCGCGGGCAGACGCACGGCACCAGTAGAAACAAGGCGCGGGAACAGGCGCCAGGCGACGTAGAGCGGCGCGAGCGTTCCCAGATACTCAAGGGTGCGTGCAAGCGCCTGTGCCGCGTCGGCGCCCTGGCCACCTGAGCCAAGCACGAGCAGCGCCCACGCGAGTCCCCAGCACGCCCACGCAATGCCATAGGTCATAGCAATGAACCTTATCGTGAGCGTTAGTGTTTCTCTCATGCCGTAGACATACCCTCCACTTTAACGTGAGAAATTAGGCTACCGCATCCCTTGAGACATCGGCTGCGGGCCTCTAGGTGCGCCGGCGCCTACAATCGCTGCATACGAGCGCAGGCTCGGACCGATATAGTGTCCGGCGAGAGGCCAGACCGGAAGATCCCGCGTCGCATGCGCGGCGAGAGCGACACGAAAGGACGGGACACATGATACGCGTGGTTGTCTCTGGCGCGAAGGGCAGGATGGGCTCCTGTGTGGTCGACGCCGTCAGCGCCGCCCAGGACATGCAGGTCGTGGGCTGCTACGCGCCGCTCAACGCAGGCGAGACCGTGACGTGCGCGGACGGGACGCTGACGTGCTCGGACGACCTCGCGGGACTCCTGGACGAGACGCGCGCCGACGTCATGGTGGACTTCACGCAGCCCGACGTCGCCGCCGACAACGTCGCGTGCGCGCTCTCGCACGGGGTGCACGTCGTGCTCGGCACGACGGGCGTCGCGCCCGAGCGGCTCGCTGAGATCCAGCGTCAGAGCTCCCGCGATGGGGCGAGGCTCTTCTACGCGCCGAACTTCACGACCGGCGCCGTGCTGATGATGCAGTTCGCGAAGATGGCCGCGAAGTACTTCCCGGACGCCGAGATCATCGAGATGCACCATGACGGCAAGAAGGACGCGCCGAGCGGTACCGCGCTGCAGACCGCGCGCTTGATGGGCGAGGCGCGCGGTCACGTCCGCAACGTCGGCCCCGGCCCGGAGACAGAGACCCCCGGGCACGCGGGCGCTCGCGGCTGCGAGGAGGACGGCATCCGCATCCACGCCGTCCGCGGAGCGGGCTTCATGGCCTCGCAGGAGGTCGTGCTGTCCTCGATTGGCCAGACGCTCACGATCCGCCACGACTCCACCCAGCGCGAGTCGTACATGCCCGGCGTCCTGCTCGCCGTTCGCTCGGTGGCTGACCTGCCCGACGGCTTCACCGTCGGCCTTGAGAGGATCATGGGGCTGTAGCGGGACCGCGCCGCGACGCGCGGGTCGACGTGTCAGCGCGTGCGCGTCGCCCGGCCACCCAATTTGACGAGTTGAGGTTCTTTTCGTTACAAGGCTGTTGTCGCGTCCGCCTGGGTTCGCGGTCACGCACCGCGCCGCCTAGAATCACGACTGGATCGTTCTGGCCCCGGCCGTCGCACATGGCCGGGGCATGAGGGAATAGGTGAGCGCGATGCGCGAGGCACAGCTGTTCGGTCGGCTCATAACCGCCATCGTCACGCCGTTTGACGAGCGTGGCGAGGTGGACTTCAAGACGTTTGCCGACCTTGTGGACTTCCAGCTCAGCAACGGCGTGGACACGCTGTGCGTGTGCGGCACGACCGGCGAGTCCCCGACGCTCGCGCAGGCTGACAAGCTCGCCCTGTTCGGAGAGGCCGTGCGTCTCAGCCAGGGTCGCGGCCGTGTGCTCGCCAACGTCGGCAGCAACGACACCGCCACCTCCGTCGCCTTCGCGCGTGAGGCCGTCGCCCTTGGCGTGGACGGGGTCATGGCCGTCGTCCCGTACTACAACAAGCCGTCGCAGG
>CACZRK010000351.1 GCA_902783515.1 uncultured Coriobacteriaceae bacterium
CTCGACGTGCGTGCGCCCCGCGGGCGACGAGGCATGGGCGCCCGCCGACCCGAGGGACCTCGCCTGGGTGCTGGAGGCCCTGGACCCCGAGCTTGTCATCGCCACGGATGACGCCGCCGCCACGGCCGTCGCCGCCGCGTGGGGCCTCGCGCAGGCGCCTGCGCCCGGCGAGGTCGCCTGGGTGCGCTGCCGGCGGCTCATCGCGCTCGGCGGCTTCGCGGACGCGCTGGGTGACATGCAGGCCAAGCAGGTCATGTGGGCGCGGCTCAAGCGCGTCCCGCCGCTTGGTGACCCGCTGTAGTCCCGGCGAGCAGCAGCTCCCTGAGGTTCGGCGAGGCACGGTAGACGTAGACGGACGACTCGTAGCCGAGCGTCAGGAAGCCTCGCTCCCGCAGGTCCGCGAGGTCCTTGCGGGAGGTCGAGTTCGCGATGCCGAAGCGGCGCTCATGCGCCTTGATGTGAAACGTCGTGTCGGGCTTGATGATGGCCTCGCGCAGTATCTGCCGCTGGCGCGCGTTGAGCCAGGGGACGGCGTCGATTGCCGCGATCGCGGCGTGGTCGGCGCGATCGCGCCGCTCGAGGTCCGCCGCCATCGACTCAACGCTCATGAGCATGAGCCTCATGATCGAGTCATAGAGCGCGGTGTAGTCGTCAAAGTCGTCGCCGGCGGCGACAGCCTCGTCAAATCGATAGGGGATGACGTCCGCGACGTTTCCTCTCGCCCATTCCGTGTAGAGCCACGCCTTCGGGACGTACCGAAACGCCGGGAAGCCGTGCTGGTAGAGGAACAGGCGGCTGACGATGCACCCCATGAAGTTGTTGAGCCGCGGAAACGGCGAGAAGCGCCAGAAGAAGCAGTTGACGAGCATGGAGAGCAGGATGGGGTGCATCTCGGCCTCGGTGAGCTCGCCGCGCGCGAGCTGGGACTCAACGTCAAGGAGACGGTCGAGGGACGGGTTCGCTCCCATGCCGAACTCGTCGTGGTAGTTGTTCACCGGGTACGTCGGGTCGATGATCGGCGCGACGTTTTGTGGGATGCCGGCGTTCAGGCGGACGTACATCTCTCGGATCAGCGCGGGGCAGATGACCCGCCCCTCGTAATCGCCGAGCGCGTTCATGATCTCGTGAAAGTTGTGCGTGATCGTCTCGGCGGTGCCCAGCGGCTCCCTCTCGCCGACAAGAACGGCGCGCACGGTCTCATGGTCCGTGGGAAACCCGTCGAGCCTGAGGTTGGTGAGGATCTCGTCGATGTACTGCTGGGTGATGAAGCGACAGTCCTGGTACGCACCCACGAGCGTGTCGAGCCTCGAGCCGTGCTGCGTGATGCTGCCGATGCGCGCGAGGGACGCCTGCAGGCTTGCGGGCACGGTGATGCACTCAGGGTGATGGGTGTCCGTCAGCACGAGATAGGGCGTGAAGAACCCCTGGGCGCCCCGCACCCTCATGAGCGCCGCCCACGTCCTTTGGACGTCCCAGCCCTCGGGGATCATGTCGGGCGTGATCTCACGCCTGATCAGCGGGTGGCGGCTTGCCGCGTGTAGCAGGCGCGCGAATGGCTCGGTATTTGTGGGATCGGTCGCGATGGCGCCCATTCCGCCTCCCAGACGACGTCGCCGAGCCCGCGCTGATCGCCGTCGGCGAGACGATGAGGCTGCCAAGAAGGTCGGGGGAGTGATCCTGCGGCGCGGGCGGTTGCGAAATGGCATGGCAGCCGGGCCACGTTCAGGAGAAGAACGATGGCCCGGCTGCCATGATACACAATCTTTGCGACCGTGACGCCCGGTCGGGTGTTGGCGATCTTGCGTCACGGCGGGGGAGGGTGCTACGACCAGCTCTCGAGCTTCGCCGCGTCCGTGCCGGACTTGCGGCCGAAGTACAGGCTGCGCGAGACGGATGAGCCGCAGCACGGATAGTTCTTGACGATGATGCCGCCTGCGGTCAGGCCAGCGGCGTACAGCCGCGGAATCTCCTTGCCGAAGACGTCGATCACGCGGCCGTTCAGGTCGACCTTCACGCCAGCCATCCCGGCCGAGAAGCCGGTGGGCGTGTCGTGGTTCTTGCCGACGAGGCTCGGGAACACCAGCTCCGCGCCGAGGGCCTGGGCGGCGAGGATGCCGCTGCCGTCGTTGTCGGTCGGCAGGTCGATGCCCATGCCGCCCATCGCGTTGGGCTCGTAGTCCTCACCCGTGTAGTTGCGGAACAGCTCCTTGTTGCTGGCGAAGTTACCGCAGGCGAGGATGACGGCCTTGCGCGCCTTGATGCGGATCTCGCTACCGCCGCTCTCGCAGACGGCGCCGATGACCTCGTTGCTGCCGTCGGCGGTGATCAGGCTGGCGAAGGTGGTCTCGGTCAGGGTCTGGATGCCGCGCTTGTCCATGGCGGTGTTCACGAGCTGCCACAGGCCAGTGCCGCCCGGGCTCGGGTAGTAGAAGTACTTCTCGGGCTCAGCGAGGATGGGGTCGTCCTCGTTTGCCGGGAACCAGTGCGTGCGGGGGACGGGGGACATGCCGATCTCGTCAAAGGTCGTGGGCGTGCCGACGTTGAGCCCGGTGTCGTGGCTGTACTCAAGGCCGCCCTCGATGTCATCGGAGAAGCCCCACTGGTCGGCCGGGAGACCGCCCAGGTCGTCGATGAGCCAGTCGATGACGCTCGCGGAGTTCATGGTCCAGTCGCGGACGAGCTCCTCGTTCGGATACCCCTCGCAGCCCTTCATGATGAACTGGAAGAAGTCCTCGGGGTTGTCCTTGACGCCCAGCGCCCTCTGCACCTGCGTGTCGGCTGCCGCGACGCCACCACCGCAGCGGCGGAGGGTCCCGCCCATCCAGTCATACTTCTCGACGATCAGGACGTCGGCGCCGGCGTCGTACGCCTCCAGCGCGGCGGCGCAGCCGGCCGTGCCGCATCCGACGACCAGGACGTCAGTCTCGTGGTCCCACGCGATGCCGTCCGTGCCCTCGGCGGCGACGGCCTGCGAGGCGCCGGCAATCGTGGCGGCGGCGGTCAGGGCGCCTGCGGTCCTGACAAAGTCACGACGTGAAATGGTGTGCATGTATGTTCCCCCTTGAGACCATGCGGTGCGGATGGCCCGGCACTTGCGTGCCGAGCGACTCGGACGCCTCGGCATGTCGGCCGCACATCCCTGACGTCTTCGTTGACGTGCATGGTGGAACGTGTGGGGCGAGGTGATAAGAGGGCGATCATGACTACTTGATGCGGGCACACAAGCCGCAGGTCAGGCAATGTCTTTGTGCCAAGCGCGCGAGACGTCGCGCATGGGGGAGCGAAAATCGCGCACCTGCGTCAGGGCCCTGGCGCGCGCGTCGCCTTGCCCGCGCTCCGACGGGTTGCGGCGACAGCGACATGAAAAACGCGATCCCCCGTCGGCTCGCGCGCTGCGCTCGCCGACGGGGGATCGCGTCCCAGGCGCCTTCTGACGACGCCTCGCGGCTACTCGTCCACGATCTCCAGGATCGCGCCGGAGGGGCAGGCGTCGACGCAGGAGCCGCAGGCGATGCAGGAGTCCTCGTCGACGACCGTGGCGACCTCCTCCTCGATCTCCAGAACGCCCATCGGGCACGCGTCAACGCACGCGCCGCAGGCGACGCACTCGTCAGTATCAATGTTCGGACGGGCCATGGCTCTCTCTCCTTTGTGCTTCGCTGGCCGGCACGTGGGCGCGCTAGCGCCTGCCGACGCAGAACGACTCCTTCTCCCCACCGACGGCGCGGGCCGCCGCGCCTCGGTTGGCTGCAACATAGCATGTTTCGCCCGAAGCACAACGAGAATTTGGACAATGCCACCCTTCGCCCCACGAAACGTGTGGCACACATGAACTGACCATATCCCTGACAGGGCGCTGACGTTGCGCTGACGCCCCGCCGCGCGCGAACGTCGCAAGGCTTGCGCAGGTAGGCGTGCCTGTCGCGCGGTCGGGGCGCCTGGATGCGACCCTCGTTGCGCACATGATAAAAAACTTATCATGAAGAGACTTAGATAATGTATATTTGCGATCCGAGGCGGTAATACTAGGACCAGACAACAAGAGGGGCGTGCCGCGGAGGGCGTGCGCGACGACGTCTCGTGAGAGAAACGGAAGGTGCTGGCTTATGAGCAAGGTTATCGGTATCGACCTCGGTACGACGAACTCCTGCGTGGCTGTCCTTGAGGGCGGCGAGCCCACGGTCATCGTGAACGCCGAGGGCGACCGCACCACCCCGTCCGTCGTCGGCTTCCGCGCCGACGGCGACCGCGTGGTCGGCAAGCCCGCCAAGAACCAGGCCGTGACCAACCCGAAGAACACCGTCTCGTCCATCAAGCGCTTCATGGGCCGCTCGTTCAACGAGGTCGGCAGCGAGATCAAGACGGTCGCCTATGACGTGAAGCAGGGCAAGGACGGCCGCTGCGCCGTGGACATCGACGGTCATGAGTACATGCCCGAGGAGATCTCGGCCATGATCCTCCAGAAGCTGAAGGCTGACGCCGAGAAGTACCTGGGCGAGAAGGTTACCCAGGCCGTCATCACGGTCCCCGCGTACTTCAACGACGCCCAGCGTCAGGC
>CACZRK010000352.1 GCA_902783515.1 uncultured Coriobacteriaceae bacterium
GCGAGCGCCGAGACAAACGCGAGCAGCGACGACGGCACCCACCGCGTGCTGAACGCCTCGCAGTTCCCCGCCGACGACGCCGCGCCGATCGCGCCGCGCCCGGTCCCGGCGGCATGGGACGACGAGTGCGACGTCGTGGTCGTGGGCGCCGGCGGCGGCGGCCTGAACGCCGCCGCGCGCGCCGCCGAGCTCGGCGCCTCAGTCATCTGCCTGGAGTCGATGGCGGCCTGGGGCGGCAACGCCCAGTCCGCGGGCATGTGCGCCATCCTGGGCGGCAGCGCCCTGCAGGAGGCGGCGCAGTTCGCGCTGCCCGGCTACCCCTTTGACCCCGCCGCGCTGACCGCGTGGGCGATGGACGAGTACCACTACGCCGCCGACCCCAAGCTGATCTACGCGATCGCCGACCAGGGCCGCTACTGCATCGACTGGATGGGCGCGTGCGGCGTCGAGTGGCGCCTCGGCGGCGTCCCCGTCTACGTCGCGCCCAAGAACGCCACGCTCGACCACCACGTCCTGAAGATGAAGGACGCCACGGACGCGATGTACCAGTTTGGCGTCCAGCACGGCGTTGACTTCAGGTTCTCCTGCCCGGCCTGCGCGCTCGTGCGCGACGACGACGGCCGCATCGTGGGCGTCGTCGCGAAGGAGGGCCACGACCGCGAGACCTTCATCCACGCGAGGCTGGGCGTCGTGCTGACCGCCGGCGGCTTCTGCAACAACAAGGCGCTGCTCGAGAAGTACGTCCCGACGGCCGCGATGGGCTGCGCCTCCAGCTACCTGGTCGCCGGCGAGCGCGGCGAGTGCTTCCGCATGGGCCTGGGCGCGGGCGCGGACGTGAGCGGCTTCAACAGCTCGGCGAGCTTTGACGGCGGCGTGGACTGGGAGGCGGAGGGCGGCGACTGGGCGCGCTTCCTCTACGACGGCATGACGCAGCTGTCACGCCAGCCCTGGCTGACGATCGACCGCACCGGCAGCCGCGTGCGCTACATGGACAGCCGCGTGAAGGTGCAGGGCGCGCAGGCGATCTACGCCCTCGGCGACCTGGCGACCTGCCAGATGACCGTCCCCGGCCACCGCAGCTACATCATCTTTGACGCGCACTACGAGGAGTACCTGGCAGGCTTCGGCCAGGAGCACTGCCGCAAGCTCATCACGCCCGACCTCGACCAGATTGAGAAGGTCCCGGAGCACTATCGCGACTGGCACCACGGCGTGCAGGACGCCATCGAGGCCGACGTGCTGAAGCGGCGCGACTCCCTGGAGGAGCTCGAGGCGGACCTCGGCTTCGCGCCGGGCGTGCTGACCGACGCCGTGCGGCGGTGGAACGCCGCCTGCGAGGCGGGCGAGGACGACTTCATGTACCCGATGCCCCCCGAGTGGCTGCACCCGGTCGTCGACCCGCCCTTCTATGGCTGCCGCATCGGCGGGAACCTGTACGGGACGAAGGCCGGCCTGCTCATCAACGACCAGATGCAGGTCATCGGCACCGACGGCCAGGTCATTCCCGGCCTGTACGCGGGCTGGCACACCGCCGGCGGCGCCTGCGGCGAGAACAGCTACATCGGCGACCCGATCCTCGGCTCGCTGATGGGCGACGTGGGCCTGGCGTTCTGCGGGGGCTACCTGTGCGGCGGCTCGATCGTCGCGAACGAGGCGCAGGCCTAGCCGGCAGCGCCGTCGCGCGCGGATAAGGCATGCCAGGGGGAGGCCGGGTGCACGCCCGGCCTCCCCCGCGCTCGCTTCGCTACGAGCCCTCGATCGGGACGAGCGTCTCGAGCTCGCTCCTGCGCCGCTGCGCCTCCCGTCGCCGGAAGTCGGCGATCATCACGCGCCCGAGGTCGGCGGTCGCGCGGCTCTGCGCGGGCGAGAGCCAGCGCCAGAAGAACACGCGGCCCGCCTCGTCCACGACGTCGGCCACGACGCCCGCCGTCGCGCGGCCGTCGTCCGTGAGCCCCAGGTAGACCGTGCGACGGTTCGTGGGCATCGCGAGCCTCGTCACCAGCCCGCGCGACGCGAGCGCGCGCGATGCGCGTGACATCCGCGGCGCGTCCACCCGCAGCCACGCCCCGATCTCGCCGACGCGCATCGGTTCCGAGACCTCCCGCAGGCGCTGCAGGACGCGCGCCTGCGGGAGGTCGAGCCCGCACGCCTCTGACAGCGCCGCGTCCAGGTGCAGCAGGAACCGCTCGACGACGGCGAGCGTGTACGACGACCGGTATCGCAGCGTCACGCCCGCCGCGCTGACCTCGCGCGTCGGCGCGCTCATGATCAGCGCCTCGAGCGCCGTGCGGTACGTCTCGTTGTCGGTCGGGAAGATGCGGTAGAGCTGCTCGGCGACCGCGTCGTTGACATGCTGCACGAGCGCGATGCCCTCCGGCGTGACCTGCGCCATGCGCACGCGCCCGTCGCCTTGCGCGTCCGCGCGCCGCGCGAGCCCCCGCAGCCCCAGCGCGTTGAGCGACTGCGTGAGCGCGTTGGGGCGCATGTCCAGCGACCGCGCGAGCTCGACCTGCGCGATCCCCTCGCCCGGGGCGCGCAACAGCCCGAGCAGCGTGCGGTACAGCGTGATGTTCAGGTCGCTCGCCTCCCTGACGCCCAGCTTGAAGGCGTCGTGGGCCATCTCGAACGCCAGCAGGAACGCGGCGTCTATCCGATACTCGTCACCGCCGCCGGCGGCGACGCCCACCTCGGGCGGCTGCTGGTCAGGCGTGCGATCGTGGTCATGGGCCATGGGGGCCGGTTCCTTCTCTTCCGATGCTCTGGTGGCGCTCTCGTGGCGCGGGGGCGGGCGGCCCCCGCCCCATTATCGCCGACGCCGCGCCCGCGCGCATGCCTCGCAACGCGTGACCGCGGAGTTTACGAGCCCGGCCTCACGAGTCCGGCCACGGCGCTGGCGTGACGGGCGCGGCGACGTGGGGGCGCGGGCGTGTACGCCTGGTGAAACTCACGGCAGGCGCGGGGACGCGCCGGGCGCGCGTGCTACCGTGCGCAACACATTGGGCGGCGCCTCGCAGGCAGCCGCCTGACACACGCGACGCAGTGCGGGAGACACGGACATGGCAGCTGGCGAAGGCGACGACCTGATCGAGAGGCCCGCGCGCGAACGCGCCGAGGCGCAGACGGA
>CACZRK010000353.1 GCA_902783515.1 uncultured Coriobacteriaceae bacterium
CGCGACCGGTGGCGAGCCTCTTGGCGCCGCGGTCGGCGCCCGCCGCGGCGGGGGCAGTCGACGAGGGCGGCTCGGCGGGCGTCGTGGCGGGCGTTGCGAGCGTGGCGACGGGCGTCGCGACGGGCGTGGCGTCATCAGCCGTGCGCGTTGTGTCAGACATCTGTCAGCGCTTCCTTCCGGACGCGGCGACGCCCGCGAAGGACGGCGCCAGATAGGCGGTTGCCATGTCAACGACGCAGGCGATCTCGCGCTCGGCGTCCGAGAAGTCGTCCGAGGGCAGGATCTCGCCGCGGACGAGCTTCTCGGCGATGCCGGCGAGCGCGTGCGTCGCGGCACGATAGAACAGCGGGAAGTCAACGTCGGAGCGGATGCTGCCGTCGGCGACGCCCGCGCGGAAGACGCGCTCGCACGCATCATAGAACGAGTCCACCTGCGCGGCGTAGCCCGCGAGGCGCGCGCGGTCCACGTGCTCGGCGATCATCGTCGCGTCAAACTCGTCAAGCAGGGCGATGAACTCGGGGCGCTCCAGGTACAGGCGCACGGCGCGCTCCAGCACGTCGCGCATGCGGTCCAGGCCGCTGGCGTCCGCGAGCGCCTCGGGCGGCGCCCCGAGCGTCGCGAACGCGTCGCGGAACTCGCGCCACAGCAGCGTGCAGGCCGCGATGGCCACGTTCGTCTTCGTGCCGAAGTAGCGGTAGACGGTCGCGACGCCGACGCCGGACGCCTGCGCGACGTCCGTCATCTTCACGCCGGCGATGCCGTCGGCCAGGAAGAGGTCCGCCGCGCGGCGCACGATCCCCTCGTAGCGCCGTCGCTGGGCGGGGCGCAGGCGCGCCAGGCTCGCGGCGTCAGGCGCGGGGGCGTCGCCGGCCTCGGCGGGACCCCGCCGCCGGTCATCGGATGTGACGGCTCGCATGATTGTGGTGGCATCCCCCTCGACGTTGACAGCGATGCGCCAAGTTGATAGCTTCTCTCTCACTTTGTGAATGAGAGGCACACTATCACCTGCGTCCCGCAAGCGTCAACGGCGGGCGTCACCACGTCAAAGGACGGCGTATGAGCGGCATCGAACGCGACACTGACGGCAGGCTGACGGACGCGCCCGACCGCGCGGCCCGCATCTTCGGCAACGAGGTCCCGGCGGCGGACTACGCCCGCGCCTGCAGGTCCAAGGCGCGCTACGCCCGCAGGTTCGGCGACGACACGCAGACCGTCTACCACCTGCGCGCCACGTCGCTGCCGGTGGTCGGCGACCGGCTGGGCGTGCGCGACCTCACGATCGCGGGCGTTGAGGGGCAGCCGGGGGTCGTCCCGCTCGACCTTCTCGACGACGTGCGGAGCACCGCGGGCGACGGAGTCACGCCCGTGATCGTCGGCAACATCCGCATGGGGTTCGGCCACTACCGCATCTCCATGGCGATCGCCTCGGCGGCGCACGCCCTCGGCTACGCCCCCTACTGGCTGGACCTCTCCGACCTTGAGGGCACGACCTGCGCCAAGGTCATCTCGCGCCAGAACGACCTGTACTCCCTGGGGTCGCGCCTCTCGCAGCGGTTCGGGCTGTTCAACCGCCTGTACTGGGAGCCGCTCAACTCCGAGGGCTTCCGCAAGCTCTCGTACAACGCATGCGACCAGAAGAACGCCGAGCTCATGGCCCCGCCGCTGCGCGACCTGCCGCGCGACGTCCCCTTCGTCGGCACCCACGTCTGGCCTGCGCAGGCGGCGGTGCACGCCGGGCTCACGCACGTCGTGAACGCGATCCCCGACAACTGGCCGATGGCGCTGCACCTCGCAGAGGGCGCCCTGCACACCGTGCAGACGCCCAGCGCCTACCTGGGCTATCGCGAGCTGCGCGGCATGGCGCCGGGGCGCGCGCTCAGGCCGATGCCGGCCGGCTCGCTGTTCTACACCGGCCACTACGTGGACGACGAGCTCGTCCGCGGCGTCCGCCCCGACTGCGCCGGCCGGCGCGAGCGCCTCGCCGGCGACGCCCCCGTGCGCCTGATGCTCTCCGTCGGCGGCGCGGGCGCGCAGGGCGAGCTGTTCCGGTCGATCATCCGCCACCTGCTGCCCGCCGTCCGCCAGGGGCGCTGCGCGCTGCTCGTGAATGTCGGCGACCACCGCGACGTCTGGGACGCGCTCGCCCGCCAGATCCCGGAGCTGCGCGACGACGGCCTGACGACGTGCCACTTTGACGACTTCGCCGAGGTCGCGCGCTTCGCCGACGACGCCCTGGCGGACGTACGCGGCGGCGTCACGGGCGTCCACGCCTTCTGCGACGCGGACATCTTCGCGGCGGTGTACGCGACCAACCTGCTCATGCGCTGCTGCGACGCGCTGATCACCAAGCCGAGCGAGCTCTCGTTCTACCCCGTGCCGAAGGTCATGATCCACCGCGTGGGCGGCCACGAGGCGTGGGGCGCCATCCGCGCCGCGGAGGTCGGCGACGGCACGTACGAGCTGGACACCGTCGAGGAGACCTGCGCCATGCTCGACGACCTGCTCGCCTGCCCCGACCTGCTGTGCGGCATGTGCGACGCGATCGAGCGCAACGCCGACGCGGGGCTCTACGACGGCGCGTACAAGGCGGTCCGGCTCGCAGTTGAGGGGCCGGGGGCGCTCGCGCGCGACTAGCCGGCCCGCCGCGGCGCGCGACTAGCCGGCCTGCTGGCGCGCGCGGGCCCTGCCGCGCGGGACGATGAGGGGCGAGCCGCTCACGGGGTCATCGATGACCATGCAGTCCAGGTCAAAGACGTCGCGCATGGTCTGCTCGGTCACGACCTCGCGCGGGGTGCCCTGCGCGTACAGCTCGCCCCTGCGCAGTGCGATCAGGTGGTCGGCGTAGCGGCTTGACAGGTTGATGTCGTGGAGCACCATGACGACGGTCGTGCCGCGGCGGCGGTTCAGGTCGTCGAGCAGGTCGAGGATCTCTATCTGGTACGCGATGTCCAGGTACGTGGTCGGCTCGTCCAGCAGCAGGACGTCGGTGCGCTGCGCGAGCGCCATCGCGATCCAGACCCGCTGGCGCTGGCCGCCCGACAGCTCGTCCACGCCGCGCTCCGCGAGGTCCATGACACCCATGGCCTCCATCGCCTCCGTGACCGCCTCCAGGTCCTCGCGGCTCATGCCGCCGAGGAACGGCTGGTAGGGAAAGCGCCCGCGCGCGACCAGGTCGGCCACGCGCACGCCGTCGGGGACGAGGGGCGACTGCGGCAGCAGGCCGAGCCGCTGGGCGAGCCGCTTGGTCGGGATGGTGCCGATCGCCTTCCCGTCCAGCGTGACGGCGCCGCCCATCGGCCGGATGAGCCGCGCGAGCGTCTTGAGCAGGGTCGACTTGCCGCACCCGTTGCCGCCGATGATGACGCTCACCTGGTGGTCGGGCACGGCCAGGGTCAGGTCCGGGATGATGACCTTGCCGTCGTAGCCGGTCGTGAGGTTCGTCGCGACGAGGGCGGGGCCCGCTGGCGCTGACATGGTGGCGGACATCTACAGGGATCCCTTCTTGTTCATGCGCACGAGCAGCCAGAGCAGGTAGGGCGTGCCGAGCAGGCCGGTGACCACGCCCACGGGGAAGCGGGTGCCGAGCAGCTCCTGCCCGACGAGCTCGGACGCGAGGACGAGGATCGCCCCGACGAGGCCTGCGGCGACCGTCGCCGACGAGCGCTCGCCCACGACGCGGCTCGCGATGGGGCCGGCGAGGAAGGTCACGCAGGCGATCGGCCCCGTGACGGACGTGCCGATGGCGATCATGAGGACGCAGGCGACGATGAGCAGGGCGCGCGTGAGGCCGGGTCGCGCGCCGAGCGTCGTCGCGAACTCGTCGCCGAGCTCCAGGGCGCGCAGGCGCGACCCGAGCGCCACGGCGAGCGCGGCGAGCGGAATGATCGCGAGCAGCGGGGCGGTCTCGGCGAGCGTGACGCCGTTCAGCGAGCCCGACAGCCACCTCAGCGCCGTCGGCACGTCAAACTCGGCCCCCTTGAGCAGCAAGAACGAGATGCAGGCACGACCGAGCGCCTGGAAGCCAAGGCCGACGAGGATGAGCTTGCCCGTGGAGAAGCCGCCGACGTTCGCGAGGCCGTAGATCGCCGCGGCGATCGCCAGGGCCGCGGCCATCGCGACCAGCGACGCCGCGCCCGCGCCCATGCCGAGCATCAGGATGCAGAACACGGCGGCGACGCTCGATCCCGTCGTGATGCCGATCACGTCCGGACTCGCCAGCGGGTTGCGCAGCATCGTCTGGAAGGAGTTGCCCGCGACGCCGAAGCCCACGCCCACCAGGACGCCCGCGACGAGCCGTGGGAGGCGGTAGTCCCAGACGGCGCGCGCCAGCACGTCGTCAGCCGGGGCGCCGGTCAGGACGGACAGCACCGTCAGCGGCGCATAGACGCTGTCCCCCACGCACATGATCGTGA
>CACZRK010000354.1 GCA_902783515.1 uncultured Coriobacteriaceae bacterium
CGGGGCGGACGGGCCGGAGGCGGCCATCACGCGCCCGCCTTCCCATGCGAGGACGTCGGGTGCAGCGGCGTGTAGCTGAGGCAGGGGCCGGGCACGACCTCGTCACTCGTCTGCGCGTCCACGAGGTCCTGAAGCGTGTAGCTGTCGACGTAGCCGTTGATCGCGTCGTCCAGCCCACGCCAGAACGGGTTGGTCTCGCAGGCAAAGCTGCGGGGGCACTGCGTGTCCTCCCGGGCAAGGCACGCCACCGGCGCCATGGTCCCCTCCGTGGCGCGCAGGATGTCGCCGGCCGTGATGTCCCTCGCGCTCCGGGCGAGCACGTAGCCGCCGCCCTGGCCGCGCGACCCCTCGAGCAGGCCGGCGCCGCACAGGAGGCGAGCGAGCTGCTCCAGGTACTTGGGCGAGATGCCCTGCCTGCTGCCGATCTCGCGCAGGCTGACGCGCCCCTCGCCCTTCTGGCGCGCAAGGTCGATCATCATGCGAAGGGCGTAGCGCCCCTTGGTTGATACGAGCACGTTCACGCTCCCTTGGGCGTCGACGCAGGTCGCCGCCTACGCCGTCGCGGCTTCCGTCGTGGCCTGCGCCTTCGCCTTCGCCTGGCGGAGGGCGATCGTGAGCTGGTCGGCGCACGAGGTCGGGCGCGGGCCGCAGACGTTGCCCTCCAGGAGCTCGATCACCCGGTCGGTGGGCATGCCCTTCGTGAGCTTGCCGATCGCGAGGAGGTTGCCCGCGCAGCCGCGCGTGAACGAGACGCCCTCGATCGTCCCGCCGTCGTCACTGAGCTCGACGTGTATGTTCGTGGAGCACACCCCGTGCGGCGTGAAGTCCATGCTGATCATGTCTGGTCCTCTCCTGGTGGCGCCCCGGCCATCCATGCGCGATCGGGCGCGACGTCCCGCCTCCCCGGCCCTATGGCGGTCGCGGGAGATGGGACTCATGACGCGCCATGCGCACCCGCATGACGTCGGCAGCCATGTCATCTGCAGGTAAGAATACCATGTGGTTCGCTAGGAAAAACGCACACCACGGGACGCACGCAACCTCCGGGGGCAGGACGCGTGGCAGCCGCCCGGGCGGGCGGGCGCGAGGTGCGCGCATGCGGCACCGGTCGCGCGCGATCAGATGCCGGCCGACCCGTACGACTCCACGGCAGTGTCTCCCTCACGCTCGAGGGCGACGTCGCGATCAACGAGCTCCATCAGCTCGGTGCGCGAATGCACCCCCAGCTTGACGTACACGTTATGCGTGTGTACGCGCACGGTGTTCACCGACAGGCCAAGCGTCGCGGCGATGTAGTCGCTGCCGTATCCCATCGCCAGGAGGCGAAACACGTCCCTCTCACGCGCGGAGAGCATGCAGCGGCTCGCCCGCCCCTCGATCGCGCGGCGAAACGCGCCCTCCCGCCTGCCGTCGCCGGCCTCGGACGCCGCGCTGCGCCGCAGCTCGACGTCAAAGAGGTCCTCCAGCGGCAGCTCGCGCTCCCCGACGGCCGTGAAGAGGGCCTCGTAGTCGCGCTCGCCGAACAGCACGACGGACAGGACGAGCAGCGCCATGGCAGAGGCGACGTACAGCATCGTGGTCGGGCTGCCCGCCGGCACGAGCGGCGCGACCCAGGTGCCCAGCGCCCACCCGATCGTGCTGCCGGTCGCGAAGGCGCCGCGACCGATGCCGTACACAGCAACCGGCGAGACGTGCTTCTGCCTGACGAAGAAGGAGAGCAGGCACCAGAAGACAAGGTCAAACATGATGGACGCGAAGTACGCCAGGATGCTCCATCCGCTGGCAAGGCCGCCGAGCGCGGCTGCCACGGCGATGACGGACGAGGAGAAGACCGCGATGAGCGAGGTGATCCTCCCAAATCGCATGTGCTGCGTGTCGGCGCACACGCCCACGAGCACGAAGCCGGCGGCGAGAATCACGCGCAGCACCATGAGGAGCGTGCTGCCCTCAAGCGTCACGGCGAGCGCGTGGTAGCCCACGACCGCACCGCGCATCAGCGATGTGACGAGCGCTATCAGAAAGGCGAGCGTCACGAGGCGCCAGAACGAGAACGGGAGCTGTGGACCCATGCGACGGTCGGCGCGCGCCTCGTCCCCCGACGTCGCGGACGTCAACGGTCCCTGGCAGGCAAGCCATGCCGCGCCGAGGGGCAGCATCGTGAACGTGATGAATGACGCGACCGAAGGCCCTCCCGAGACAGGCGCCCACGCACCGCAGGCGTTGTTCGCGAAGAAGATCATCGCGGCGAGCAGCTGCGAGAGCCCCGTGTTCACGAGCGCCCGTCGCGGCGTGAGCGAGCCGAAGACGCAGCCGCATCGCAGCGAGATGAACGCCATGCCAGCGCCGATCGCCAGCGAGCACAGGACGAACAGCGCACGGGAGATGCCAGTGTCGATAAACTGCCCGAGGTAGTGCGGCCCGAGGGCAAGCACGCCAAGGCAGCAGACGGTCGCGACGGCGCCGCCGAGCATCACGGCGCGGTTGCTCGCGACCCGCGTCGTGCCGCGCGCCGCGAGCATGGCGCCCACCACCAGGGCGATGGCCTGCGTGAGCGTGGTGGCGACGTAGAAGATGGCTAGGTTCGCGGAGTTCGTCTCGGTATCAAGCGACAGCCAGGTTGACCCGCTGTACGCGAGGGCGATCCAGGCGCACCACAGGCCAAAGGACATGCTTGGCAGCGCGGGCCACTGCGCGACGAGCCGTGCGATCAGCGCGGGACGCTCAGCGTCGTGCGACGCGCAATCGGCATCGGCGTCCGCCATCAACGACCTGTCATCGGATATGCCCTTCCCCACGGCACTCGCCCCCCGTCGGCGACGGCGTCGGCACTGCGCTTGCTGCCGACGCGCTGCCCATGACGGCGTGGGCTCCCCGGGTCCGTGCCGCCACGCCTGTGGTGCGAGATTGTATCATCGCGCCCCGCTGGTCTCAGCCCCGTCGGCCATTCACGCAGCCATGAGCTGCGAGTTCGGCGCAGTTGCGCGCATTTTGCCATGGAGAATGCACGCTGCTCGTATATTCAGGTGTTCGTTTATCTACATAAATCGTAATTTTATGGCAAATCTAAGATTGCCTGACGTTCGTCTTACAACGCGATGCGTCCGCGTGATCCCTCGCTCACGCCTCTGGCGCGTCTTCCTGCCCGCGCACCTGTGCCAGCAGGTCATTGATCGTCTCAAGGTCAAGCTTCAGGAATCCGCGCGTGATTTCCAAGACGCCCCGGTAGAAGCGCGTCTCCAGAATGTTGCGCGCTGCACTCTCAAACTGATCGAACCAATTCAGAATGTGCTGGTGTATGAAGTCGCGCGATGTCTCCAGCTCGTGGGTCGCCATCTCGCGATCCCCCTCGGCAAGGGCCTTCTCGACGCGATCGGAGAGGATTGCCAGAAACTCAAACATGAAGGAGAGATGATCCGCTGGCCAGTCCACGCCCTCGGCCAACTTGACGCGCTCATGCTTGAACGCCGTGAAGACCTCCTGGTAGCTCTCCTGGTACAGCAGGCCGTCCTCGCTGGTAAACACGCTCTCGTACGGGACGGCCGTCTTGCCCTCGTACGCCTTCGTGCCCGTAAAGGCGCCCGTGAAGTCGGCGGCGAGCTCGTTGCGCGTTCCCGTATTGCGCTTTGCGAGGTAACGGGCGATGTCGTTCGTGCCAGCCGCGAAGTCATCGTTGAGCCCGGCGTACGCGGAAAGGTCCATCGCGGCGATCGTGTCTATCTGCTCCTGCGTGAGCGTCTTGAAGTAAAGCGATGCCAGCATGCGATAGAACGTCGCCCTGCTCTCAAGAACCTTGGCAACCTCGTCGCACGTACTCGGCGCGCTCTCCCCTGCGGGTGCCGCCTGCCGTGTCGTCGTGTCCATCACGTCGCTCCCCTCTCGCGGTAACGCCTCTCCCCGCGTCGTCATGCCGGCTGTCCCGCCGACGTAAGATTGCGCTTCGTCGTCTCGCGCCACAGCTCGACCATGCCCGCGGCCACGGTCGGCATCCCCGTCCCGCGCGCTTCACATCTACCTCGCAATCGTACAGCTGCGGCCATCGGAAACGAAGGCGTCCCCGGACGCTCGCGCGCACCGAGGACGCCGCTCGATCTCAGAGCCCGTAGCCGTGCACGCCCGAACTCACGGCATGCACGATCTGGATGAAGTCACCATCCAGCAGCCTCATCGCAACGCGCAGGCACAGGCCGCCCGCTGCGGTGCAGAGAAACGCGGCGATCACGAGCTGCGGTACCTTGAGCGCCGCGACGACGCACGCGAGCGCGACCACGCAGCCTACTGCGACGGCGACGCCCCAGAACGGCACGGGGCTGACCGTCCAGCCTGTGTGAGCCGCATACCCGACTAGGGCGATCAGGTTCGCGACGACGACGGCAGCGGTGACGCACAGGGGCTGGCGAGTCGTCTTCGCGTCGTGCGCGAGCACCATGATGGAGCAGGTGAGCGCACCACCCATAGCCAGCGCGTTCAGCAGGTAGCACACAGGCAGCAGCCAGGTGTTCCACGCCGGTTTGTTCGCCAGGACATACTGGTTGCCCGCAAGCCACGCACCGCTCGCACCGACGAACAGGGCGAGGGCGGCAATCGCGACGCGCGCGCCGCGGGATGCCCCGCGGCCTTGCATCGCGAGGTACACGACGGCGAGCACCACGCCGAGCAACGTCATCAGCATGCTGAGCGAAACGCCGGAGAGCCTCGTCAC
Organism: uncultured Coriobacteriaceae bacterium; assembly: GCA_902783515.1. Taxonomy (GTDB): domain Bacteria; phylum Actinomycetota; class Coriobacteriia; order Coriobacteriales; family UMGS124; genus CAIFEU01. The sequence goes on from CACZRK010000354.1 coordinate 4,700, forward strand.
CCCCCGCAGGATCGCGAGGGCGGCCGCGGGGCTGCCGTATCCCACGACGGTGACGACGAGGGATGCGACGAGGACGACGAGCGCCGCCGCGAGGGCGGGGGTGCGGCTTCGTCTACCGAACCCCCGCACCTCGCCGAGCCCAGCGAAGAACAGGGTACCGAGGCCGCAACAGGTCAAGAGCGTCGAGACGAGAAGCGGCCAGCTTGTCATTACTCCGGGTCCCTCCACTCGGCGGTCTTCTTGGAGAGAATGAAGACCGTGGACGGCTTGACGTCACCCGGATCGGGCAGCGCGTGCACCGACTCCGGGTCCTTCTCCTTCGCGGCGGCTACGTACTTGGAGACCTCGGAGTCAGGATCGTCCAGGTCGCCCCAGAGGCGGGCGCCGGTGCAGCAGTTGTGCACGCACGCAGGATCCTTGCCGTCGCGCGTCAGCTGGCTGCACAGGGTGCACTTCTGCACGACGTTCTTGTCCTCCACGTAGGTGCGGGCGCCGTAGGGGCATGCCGCGATGCATGCCTGGCAGCCGATGCAGGTGTCCGCGTCCACGACCACGGCGCCGGTGACGTCGTCGCGATGGGACGCGCCGGTCGGGCAGACCTCAAGGCACGGGGCGTTCGCACACTGCTGGCACTGCGTGGGGAGCCAGTACATCTGGATGTCGGGATAGGTGCCGTACGGCCCCATCGGGATGACGTGGTTCCAGTAAACGCCCAGGTCGACGCCATTCTCGTGCTTGCAGGCGACGACGCAGGTGTCACAGCCCGTGCAGCGGTCAAGGTCAATCACAAGAGCGTTTCTCATTTAGAACACATCCTCAGTTCTCGGCTCGGACTGCAGCGTCGGCAGGAACGGTTCGAACTCCTTGGGCTCCACCCAGACGCCCTCAGGCTTCTCGCCCTTCTCCAACTTGACGGTGAAGCCGCGGTTGGTATAGGAACCGAAGACCTCGTTGAACGGCGCGGAGTTCTTCGTCAGCATGTTGACGTTCTCCTCGCGCCAGCCACCGGTCTGCTTCTTTTGAGACGCGTCGTAGCACTCGGGGTTCCAGAAGCGCTCCATCCAGACGGTCTTCGGCGCGACCGCCTCGGTGACCAGGGCGCGGGCACTCGTCGAACCGCGACGGCTCGTGATCTTCACCCAGTCGTTCGTCTCGAGGCCAAGCTCCTTGGCGTCCGCCGGGTTGATCTGAATCTGCGCGGTCGGGAACAGCTCGCGCGCGAAGGCGGCATGGCGCATCGTCCCGTGATGGAAGTACGGGACACGGCCGGAGGTCAGGATGAACGGGTACTCGTCGCGATCCTTGAGCTGCTGCTCGCTCTCGCTGTACGGGCTCTCGCACGGCTCGATGAACTCGCAGATCGGCGAGTAGTCGTCGCACGCCTCCTGCGGCTTCGGGTAGCAGAACGGGTAGCCTGTGCGCGCCATCTTAAGCAGCAGGGTGCAGTACACCTCAAACTTGCGAGACTCGGTCGCAAAGCCGGCCGGGAGGCCGTCATCGACGATCGTCAGCTGCTGGTCATACTGGAAGTACTCGTCAGCGGGCGTCACGAGCGGCACGTACTTGTCCGTGTCCTTCTGCAGGGTCTCCCAGTCGGGCGCACCAAGAGTCTTCGCGACGGACGCCTTGACCTCGGCCTCGGTGGCGGAGCCCAGATAGCCGGGCTTCAGGCCGGGCAGGTCGCCATACTTCTCCTGGTAGCGCTTGATGACCTGGGCGGCCGGGATGGAGTGGGAGACGGTCTCGCCGATGTGCGTGCACTCGTTCTGCAGCCACTGCGTGTTGAGCTGGGTCATGTTGACCATCGGCTCCTCAAGCCACTCGCGCAGCGGGAAGACCAGGTCGGCGGCCTCGATGTGGAACGACGTCAGCATCGGGTACTGGCCGATGATGTAGTCGACCTCAGGGAACGCGTCATACCACGAGGACGCGTTGCCAAGGACGGCCAGCTTGTTGCCGGACATGTCAAACCACACGCGCGGCTTGAACGGATCGCCGGTCTTGATCGCGTTCAGGACGCTTGGGATGTGGCTGTGGCACCAGGTGTACAGGCCCTTGTGGTCCTTCATGCCGATGCGATCGAGCAGCAGCTGGTTCGCGAGCTCCTGCTGCGAGCCCTCCGCCTCGCCGAGCTCCTTGATGCGCTTCTCGTTCTCCGCGTCGGACATGCCGACGACGGCGCCGATGCCGTACATGTCAGAGAACATGCCGTCAAAGCCGTTGTGGTGCGTGACAGGCCGGCTGGTCGGCACGGACTTGGCGCCCTTCTGCGTCAGCGTGACGCCGGGCTTGTTGACATAGCCCATGATGCCGTCAAGGCCAAGGCAGCCAAGCGGCACCTGGGACGCGGACTCGGTCATGTCGGACGCGAGGCCATCCGCGATGCCGGAGACGTGCTTGAGGCAGCCGCCGTCATCGGCGTGCGTGTACAGGCGGATGGCGGCCTCGTTGCGGTCGGCCGGCACCCACGTGACCTCCTCGGTGTGCTCGAGGGTCCACGGCTCGGCCTGCTCCTTGTAGATCTGGCCGGCGGTCTTGTAGGTCTTGCCCTCGTAGTCTCCCTCCCAGAAGATCTCCGGGTCGACCTTGGAGTCCTCGGGCAGGCTGTACTCGAAGGGCTGCACCGAGTTCGTCTTCAGGTCGTAG
>CACZRK010000355.1 GCA_902783515.1 uncultured Coriobacteriaceae bacterium
AGCCTGTCCGCGCAGCTCGACCAGCTTGACGCCACGCCGATCCAGGAGGCGGCCGACGAGCTCGCGCGCCTGCGCGCCGAGCGCGCCGACGCCACCTCACGTCGCGACGCCGTGAACGCTCGCCTGGAGATGAACCGCGCGACGCTGCGCAAGCTTCGTGCCCTTGACGGCGAGAGCGCCCAGGCCGTCTCGGAGGCGACGCAGGTGGCCGCCGTGGCCGACACGGCGTCGGGCAGGCTGCGCGGCCGCCCGCGCATCACGTTTGAGACGTACCTGCAGGCGCTGCGCTTTGACGCGGTGCTCGAGCGCGCCAACGAGCGGCTCTCGGTGATGACGCACAACCGCTACCTGCTGCAGCGACGCCCCGTCGATCGTGCCACGCGCGGCCAGAGCGGCCTGGAGCTTGACGTCTTTGACAGCTTCACCGGAAAGGCCCGCGAGGCCGCCTCACTCTCGGGCGGCGAGTCCTTCATGGCATCGCTGTCGCTGGCCCTCGGCCTGTCTGACGTCGTGCAGGCGCACGCCGGCGGGATCGAGCTGGACGCCATGTTCGTCGACGAGGGCTTCGGCTCGCTTGACGAGGAGTCGCTGCACCTCGCGCTCCAGACGCTCTCGCGCCTGACGGGCTCCGGCAAGCTCGTGGGCATCATCAGCCACGTCGAGTCGCTGCAGGACACGATCGAGCGACGCATCGTCGTTCGTCATGGCCTGACCGGCAGCACGGTCCAGATGGAGGTGTAGGGCCTCGTCTCGTGACATGACCACGAGTTTCATGTAGAATGCTTCCGCGTGCCCGAATGGCGGAATTGGCAGACGCAGTGGACTCAAAATCCACCGCCGGCGACGGCGTGCGAGTTCGAGTCTCGCTTCGGGCACCATATCTGACCTGCGACGAGGGTCGCGGCGCTCCCCCGAAGGGGCTGAGGTGCCGCGGCCCTCGCGTCATGACCCAAGGGGTGGCCGCCGTCGCCGCCCCGACGGCGGCCACGTGGAGTGTGTGCGCTCGCCCGGCGTGATTTGCGCGCCGCGCGGCGCCCCGGCAGGTCGGCGTGGGTATGATCGGGTTCGTCCCGCCGGACGCCGCGGTATGTGGCGCGCGTCGATCGCGCCGTCATGCCCCCGTCCCGCCCGAGCGCGGCGTCGCGACCACGGCGCCGCCCACACCCATCGCTAGAGAGGACGCCATGGCGCACAAGCCCTCCCGCGAGCTCCCCCAGACCCAAGAGGAGCGTCGCCTCTACCTCATCCGTCACTTCATGGCGGAGAACAACCAGTTCAGCGGCGATGACGACCGCATCCCGTCCGACGAGGTCGGACAGCGGCGCGTGCTGCGCGGCTTCATGAACGTGCGCCCGCCGCGGCCGGCGAGCGCCGACGTGCTCGCCGTCCAGGACGCCTACCTGCAGGAGCTGCAATACGAGCGCGGCGTGACCGCGATCGAGGCGCTGCTGCCCGTGCGCGACGGCATGTACGTGTGGATGGGCGACCCCACGACGCTCGCGGTCGACGCACTCGTGAACGCCGCCGACCCCACGCTGCTCGGCTGCTTCACCCCGCTGCACGACTGCGTGGACAACCTCGTGCACACCTACGCGGGCATCCAGCTGCGCCTTGAGTGCGCGAGCATCGTGAACCGCCAGGGGCACCAGGAGCCCGTCGGCCACGCCCAGGTCACCGCCGGCTACAACCTGCCCGCCAGGCACGTCATCCACACCGTCGGCCCCGTCCTGCGCAGCGAGAGCCCCACGCCGCTGGAGACCGCCGACCTCACCTCGTGCTATCGCGCGTGCATGGACGCGGCGACCGGGCTCGGGCTGCGCAGCATCGCCTTCCCGCCCATTGCGCGCGGCACGGGCGGCTTCCCCGCCGAGGTCGCGGCGCGCATCGCCGTGGGGACGGTCAGGCGCTATCGCGCCGAGCACGAGGACGCGCCCGAGGCGCTCTTCGTCGTCTTCAGCGAGGCCGACCACGCCCTCTTCCGCGACCTCATCGCCAACCGTCGCGAGGGACAGCCCGAGGTCGCGCCCACCGGGCGCTGACCGACGGTCCGCTGCCCGCGCCTACCTGACCGCGTCCGCGTGCACGGGAAAGTCGAAGTACGTCGTGGGGAACGGCTCGTCGACGAGCGTGAAGTGCCACCATTCCGACGGGATCCCCGCGAAGCCCGCCGACTCCATCACCTCGCGCAGCAGGCGCCTGTTGGCAAGCTGACGGGCGCCGAGCTGCGCGAAGTCGCTGTGCGACACGTCCCCGAAGAAGTCGAAGGGCGACCCCATGTCCAGGTTCGCGCCGCTGCGGTCGTCAAAGAGCGTGAGATCCACGGTGGAGCCCCGCGAGTGCGAGGAGCGCGCCGCGATGTAGTCGCGCTCAAAGAGCTCGGCCTTCTCGACGTCAGGGTAGAAGACGCCCTTCATGCGCACGTCGTCAAGGTCCTGCGCCCACGCGATGAAGTCGTTCACCGCGCGCTGCGGGCGGTAGGCGTCGTAGACGCGCACGCGCAGGCCGCGGCGCTCCAGGGCCTCGGCGGCGCGGGCGAGGGCCATCGCGGCGGGGCCGGTCAGCAGCGCGCAGGGCTGCTCGTAGCCGGCGACGCGATGGCCGGTGAAGTTGTAGGTCGTGAAGTAGCGGATCTCCTCGATCGCGCCCGGCACCACCTCGCTCACGCGCACGAACTCGGTCGCGTCCAGGTCTCTTGACGGCATGACGTCCCCTTCCCCTCGCGACGGCGGACGACGGCGCGACCCGGCTAGGCGTCGGCGTCGCCGAGCAGGTCGATGAGGTCCTGCTTGGTCAGCGACGCGATGGAGGCGTTCTCCACGCCCATGACGGAGTCGGCGAGGTCGCTCTTCGCCGCCTGCAGCTGCACGATCCGTTCTTCTATTGTGCCCTTGGCGATCACCTTGTACACGCTCACGCTGCGCGTCTGGCCGATGCGGTGGGCGCGGTCGGTCGCCTGGTTCTGCGCGGCCGCGTTCCACCAGGGGTCGGCGTGTATCACCACCGAGGCGCCCGTGAGGTTGAGGCCGGTGCCGCCCGCCTTGAGCGAGACGAGGAAGACCGGCGTGTCGTCGGCGTTGAAGCGGTTCACGAGGTCCAGGCGCGTCTGCTTGGGCGTGGCGCCCACGATGCGGAAGTACGGGACACCCGCCGCATCAAGACGCGCGACGATGAGGTCGAGATAGCTCGTGAACTGCGAGAACACGAGCGACTTCTGGCCGGAGTCGCGCGCGGCCTGGATGAGGTCCATGATCGCGTCCAGCTTGGCGCTCGGCCCCTTGTAGTCCTCGTAGAGCAGGCCGGGGTCGCAGCAGATCTGGCGCAGGCGCATGAGCTCCGCGAGCACCGCGAGCTTGCCGCTCGTGAAGGCGGCGTCGTCCTGGTCGGTGAGGGAGAGGCGCAGCTCCTGCTCGTGCGCGTCGTAGAGCCGGCGCTGCTCGCCCTCCATCCGCGCGAGCACCACGGTCTCGCTCTTCTCGGGAAGGTCGGTGAGCACCTCGGACTTCAGACGGCGCAGGACGAAGGGCCGGATCACCGCGCGCAGTCGCTCGGCCGCCCCCTCCTCCTGGGCGAGGATCGGCTGCTCGTAGCGGGCGCGAAAGCTCGCGTAGGTCCCCAGGATGCCGGGCATCAGGAAGTCAAAGATGCTCCAGAGCTCCGAGAGGCGGTTCTCCACCGGCGTGCCCGTCAGCGCGAAGCGGTGGCGCGCCCGCACCTTGCGCACGCTGCGGGCGGCCAGGGTCGTGTGATTCTTCACGTACTGCGCCTCGTCCAGCGTCTCGCTCCAGAAGCTCATCGCCTCGTAGTCGCGGATGTCCCGGCGCAGCAGCTCGTAGGAGGTGACGAGCACCTCGTTGCGCGCGTCGTCGCGGATCGCCTCGCGCTCGGTGCGCGAGCCGGCCACCGCGGCCACGCGCATCGCGGGCGCGAAGCGCGCGAACTCGGCGACCCAGTTGTAGACGAGTGACGCGGGGCAGACGATGAGGCTCGGGCCGACCTCGCGGGCCTCCTCGCGGCGCGCGAGGAGCAGCGAGATGAGCTGGACGGACTTGCCCAGGCCCATCTCGTCGGCAAGGATGCCGCCGAGGCCCATGTCGGTCAGCGCGCTCAGCCAGCGGTAGCCCGTGACCTGGTACGGCCGCAGGACGTCGGCGAGCTGCGCGGGGGGCTCGTAGGCGTCCGCGTCCACGGAGCGGAACCGACGCAGGTAGTCGTCAAAGCTCGCGTCGCGCTCCGCGGGGTCCGCGACCTGGTCGAGCGCGAAGGCCTCGTAGGCGGGCAGCTCCACGTCGCCCTGGCCGAGCTGGCGGGCGGTCAGGTCCAGCTGGGACGCCACGCGCTCGGCGCCGGCGAGGTCCGCGTCCGCCAGGCGCACGAAGGAGCCGTCGCGCAGACGGTGGTAGCGGCGGCGCGCCCGGTAGCTCGCGAGCAGCGCGTAGAGCTCGTCCTGCGGCAGGTCGCTTGCGCGCACGGAGAGCTCCAGCAGGTCGCCGCGGACGGAGAGGCCCACGGCGGCCCGGGGCCTGCGCCCGCTCGCCAGGCGCTCGAACGCCGGGGTCGCGAGCACCTCGCCGTAGCGCGCCAGGTCTGCCGTGCCCTCGTAGACGAGCCTCGCCACGGCGTCCTCGTCGCGCGCGGGAATGAGCGCCAGGCCGTCCTCCCCGACGCCCGAGCCGTCGGCGACGCCCGGGAAGTAGCGGCCGAGCACGCGCAGCGCCTGCCCCTCGGCGACCAGGTCGCGCCCGGTGTCGGCGGCCGGCTGGCGGCGCTCCGAGAGCAGCTCGTGCGCGACGTCGCCGTACGTCGCCCGCACCGAGGCGGTGACGCCGCGGCGGTCGCGGTCAAGGCGGAAGGAGACGCGGCAGGGCCGCGGCCTCATCGCGCGAAGCCCCGCGGGCACCTGGGCGCCCAGCACGTCCTCCAGCTGCGGCAGGATCGTCGCCGCGAAGCGCGGCAGGTCCTTCTCGCTCACGACGAGCTGGGCGGCGGGGCTGCCGTAGACGCCGCACAGGAAGTCGCGTGCGGGCGCCAGGCGGCTCGTGCAGCGATAGAAGGCGTGGTCGTCCCACGCGAACAGGGTGCCGTCGCCGTCTACGAAGCGCACGTCGCCAGCGCGCGTGATCTCGCACCCGCCGTCCGCTAGCTCGCGCACGCCGACGCCCACCCGCGGGTCGCCGTCAACCAGGCGCATGCGTCGCGGCCGGGAGCCGCCGTCGGTCACGTCCTCGAACATGAACGGCTCGCCGTCGTAGAGGTCCAGCAGGTCCGCGAGCTCCACGCGGGAGAGGTGCAGCTCGCGGCCGACGCGCTGCGCGCCGTACGACCAGCGCGCGGAGCCGCCTGCGCCCGCCACGCGCGCCGAGACGGCGCGGCGCAGGAAGCGCGCGACGCGGTAGCCGCGCTCGGTGAAGGCCTGCGGCACGTGCGCGAAGGCGAGGCTCTTGCCGTAGCGGTAGCGCTCGCCGCGGGCGAAGCGCTCGGTGAACGCCTGGATGTCCTTCAGGACGTAGCCGCCGCGCGACCCGACCACGCGAAAGCGCGCGTCCCAGTAGCCGTCGTCGCGCACCAGCGTGAGCTCCAGCGAGACAGCGCCGTCAGGCTCGTCTTCGTCCTCCTCGACGTCATCGGCGACGGCGGGGGCCATGAGCGCGCGGTCGATGAGGTCGGCGACGCAGCCGGTCGTCGTGACGTAGCGCGCCGCGCTGTAGCCGGCGTAGGCGGTCGGGAAGCGGTTGAAGTCCAGCACGAGCGCGATCACGTGCTTGCAGGGCGTGCCGAGGTTGGAGGCGGCCGGGCAGGTGCAGTCGTAGTCCACCAGCTCGCCGCGGTCCTCGTCCACGGTGGCGTGAACCGTGTAGGACAGTCCCGAGACGCTGTCGCAGCGCACGCGGCCGTCCAGCAGCGTGTGGGAGCGGTGGTACTGGCACCCCCGGTCAAAGACGAGTCCGCGGCTCACGATGGAGCGAGCGCGGTTCAGACCCGCAGACCCGCACGCGCGCTGCAGGACGATCTCGGGAATCATGGCGGCTCCTTCCGGCCCGCCCGGCCCGCAGGAGACACCTGCCGCATCGTTCGGGCGAACTTCCCATGATA
>CACZRK010000356.1 GCA_902783515.1 uncultured Coriobacteriaceae bacterium
CCCGCCTCGCCCCGCGCCTTCGCCTGCCCGCCTCGCCAGCCTCGCCCCGCGCGCGGCGAACCTCACCCCGGCGCCGCATGGATCCTCAGTGAACGACTCGGACCAGTCCCGGCCAGATGCTAGACTACGGGACAGCATGAGCATGCATGTCCACCTCTGCGCGTTCGCCCCGGCAGGGACGTTCGCGGGGCATGCCGCTGGTCGGCGTCTCGCGCTGGCCTGGCGATGATCGCCGTGCCCGTGCGTCCGTGGACACCTCTGCCGTCCCGGCCGCATGGCGCCACTCGCGCCTCGCGCAGCGTGCGCATCGTCCGCGCGCCACGCGCCGACCGCCTCGCCCAGCCGTCCTGCTCACGCCATCCTCACCATGACGCGCTTTCTGCCACGGCCGCGCATGTCGCGCGCCTCGATCACGCCTGAGCCGCGGGCGCATGCGGACGCATGCGTCGGCCCCCGCTCCCGCGTTATCCGCGTCGCCCGCACGCCGCGCCGCTCGTGCGCCGCATCACCGCATCACCCGCAATCCGCGCGCCGCGCATCCCGCGCGTCGCCGTTGACCACTCAAGAAGGAGTGACCGCAGACATGATCTCCACCTCACTGTCCCGCCGCCAGATGGTCTCCGCCCTGGGCATGGCCGCCATCGTGGCGCCCGTGTGCGCCCGCGTCGCCCTCGCCAAGGACGCCGCCTCCTCCAAGGCCGACGCCGCCGCGTCCGCCAAGGCTGCGTCCGCCGCGGCCGGCTCCGCGTCCGCCGACGCCGACGCGCTCAAGCAGCAGGCCGGCACCGTCACCTTCAGCGTGGACATGACCGCCTACGAGGCCGGCCAGACCGTCCGCCTGTGGCTGTCCGTCCCTACGACCGACGAGTACCAGACGATCGCCGACGTCGCCTACGAGTCCGGCGGCGACGTGACCCCCGAGCTCGGCACCGACGAGCTGGGCAACCAGATGGTCTACGTCGAGTGGGGCGCCGACGCCGAGCCGGCCGACCGCACCCTGCAGCTCTCCTTCCACGCCGTGCGCGACGAGGTCCGCGTCGCCCCGGAGGACATGGTGGAGAAGGGTGAGCCCGGCGCCGACGTCGCGCAGTACCTCCAGGGCTCCTCGATGGTGAACGTCACCGACGAGGCCGTCCAGGCCCAGGCCGACGAGATCGTGGAGGGCAAGACCACCTACCTCGACAAGGCGCGTGCCGTCTACGACTGGGTGTACGACAACATGGTCCGCGACGAGGACGTCACCGGCTGCGGCCAGGGCGACATCTGCGCGCTGCTCAACACCCGCTCGGGCAAGTGCACCGACATCAACTCCACCTTCGTCGGCCTCTGCCGCGCCGCCGGCGTGCCGGCCAAGGAGGTCTTCGGCATCCGCATGAACGCCGACGACATCACCACCAACCAGCACTGCTGGGCGAGCTTCTACCTGCCGGGCACCGGCTGGATCCCCGCCGACCCCGCCGACGTGCTGAAGGCCGTCCTCAAGAACGGCTGGGACAAGGCCGACGCCGACGCGCTGAAGACGAAGGAGTACTACTGGGGCGGCTGGGACGAGAAGCGCGTCCAGCTCTCCGCGGGCCGCGACCTCACGCTCGTGCCGCCGCAGGACGGCGAGCCGCTGAACGACTTCGGCTACCCGTACGCCGAGGTGGACGGCGAGGCCATCGACTTCTACGATCCCGAGAGCTTCGCCTACAGCGTCTCCTTCGTGCAGGACTAGGTCGCCGCTCGGGCGTCGCGCGGCGGGTGCCCGCCAAGGCGCCGCGCCCGCCGACGCCGCCCGCGTCAAGAAGGTCATGGCCCCGCGTCGCGCGCGTGCCGTCCCCGGACGGCCGCCTCGCGGCGCGGGGCCTTCTGCGTGCGCGCCGCCTCGCCCCTTCCTACCCGGCCTCGCGCGCCATCTCGGCGAACGACTCGATGAGCTGCGCCGTGCGCGCCCACCCGAGCACCGAGCTGTCCACCATGAGGTCGCGATAGCGCCGGTCGCCGCGATTCGCTCCGGTGATGTACCGGTACCGGTCGTGCAGCTGGCGGTCGCGGTCGCGCAGCGTCTCGAGCGCCTTGCGCTTGGAGAGCCGCTCCCCGTTCATGACGGCCTGCAGCCGCAGCTCCTCGGGCGCGTAGACGAACACGTTCACGCAGTCCTCCACGCCCTCCAGGATGTAGTTCCCGCAGCGCCCGACGATGACGCAGGAGTGGGCGGCCATCCTGCGGATGACGTCAAACTGCGCGTAGATGTCGCCGAGCGCGGGGTCGCCCTCCTGCGCGTCAAGCGACGCCTCAAAGCTGAGGCGCACGCCCGCGCCGTCCCCCGCGTGCGCCGTGGCCAGCCCCTCTTCCTCGGACTCCTTGCTGATCGTATCGATGAGGTCGCGGTCGTAGTACTCGATCCCCAGGTCAGACGCCACGATCCTGCCGATCTCCGGACCGCCGCTGCCGTACTCGCCGCCGATGTTGATGACGATGTGCCTGCGCGGGCGGAATGTCTTGCCCATGGCGGACCTCCCTTTCGTGCCAAGGCGCCGCTGCGGGGCGCGACGCGCCGCGGCGCTGCCCGCCTGCCCGCCCGCCTGTCCGCTGCCCTCCGTCTCGGGCCCCTTGGGTGCCTGTCAGGTCGCGTTGACATGGGCCAAGTCTAGGCCAGGGCCTTTGCGGCGTGATTGTCTGCATGTGTAGCCTGCGGGAACGTTTGAATTCGCGAGGTTTTCCGCGAGGTGTCGGCGCGGTTTCCTCCAACCCGCGCCCGGCGGGCGATCAGTGTGGCGTTTTCGTCGGGACGACGCGACGCGTCGGGCCGGCGTCCGCCGAGCGCTAGTCTTTTAGCATCTAATTTAGATACTAAATTAGATGCTAAAGTATCATCCACACCCCCGCATACCCCCCCCTGCGCCCGCCGCACAGACGCCGCCCGGCGTCGTGAGCGGCGGGCGCTCGCGGGGCGCGCGGGCGGACACGACGGGAGACCAGCTATATGAAGTCAAGAGGCTACACATAGGTTTCCAGGAAGAATCGGACGTCAGCACAGCAGGCCAAGCAAGCCG
>CACZRK010000357.1 GCA_902783515.1 uncultured Coriobacteriaceae bacterium
CGACAACCTCATCACCCTTCATCAGCGTAAGCACGACCAGCTCGTGACGCTGAAGAAGTCCCTCCTTGAGAAGATGTTCCCGAAGCCCGGTCACGATGTTCCAGAGCTTAGATTCTCCGGCTTCACTGAACCTTGGGAACAGCGTAAGTTGAACGAGTATCTTGCCGTATCCGGAGAAAAGAACTTTGATGGAGACTACGGCAGAGAGGATGTACTCTCAGTTTCTCGGGACTTTGGAGTGGTCAACCAAATTGAGTTTCAGGGCAGGAGCTACGCTGGCGCAAGTGTGTTGAATTACGGCGTGCTTCGTCACGGGGGCATCGTGTATACCAAATCCCCCCTCTCTAGCAACCCATTTGGGATTATCAAGTCAAATAAAGGCAGCTCAGGCATAGTGTCAACGCTATATGCCGTGTATTCAGCCAGGAATAATGCGGAGCCAGACTTTGTCGATTGTTACTTTCAGCAAGATGATCGCTTGAACAGGTATCTGCATCCCTTGGTCAACAAGGGCGCCAAGAACGACATGAAGGTTTCTGCTGAGAACGCTCTCCTTGGCCTTGTCTGCTTCCCTGAGCGTCAAGAGCAGAAGATGATCGCAGCCCTCTTCGCCTCCTTGGACAACCTCATCACCCTTCATCAGCGTAAGCCCATCTCGATCGCGAAGTTCAATGAGGGGGTAACGATGGATGACGAGGTAATGGCTCACACCCTGTTTGTGGATTACTACTCACGCTGGATTTCCGTTTACAAAGAGGGAGCCGTTCGGAAGGTGACTCTTGGCAAGTACAAGCTTGCTGAGCAATGGATGAGAAATACCATGCCAGAACTGATGATTGGTGAATTTACTCGTACTGAATACCAACAAATTATCAACAAATACGCCGAAACCCATGAGCGACAGACCACAATGGACTTTCATCACTTACTCAAGGGTGCAATTCTCGATGCGGTGGACGACGGACTCATAGCTAGGGATCCGACGCGCAAAGTGATCATAAAAGGCAAGTCACCGCGGGCCAAGAAGCCGAAATACCTCAATCAGTTCGAACTACACAAGCTCCTTTCGGTCCTAGATCTTGGTAAGGAGCCGACGTGGGACTGGCTGATTCTGCTCATTGCGAAGACTGGCCTTCGCTTCTCAGAAGCGGTTGCGTTGACGCCAAGTGACTTCGAGTTTCGTCGGCAGCAGCTGTCTGTCAACAAAACGTGGAACTACAAGGATGGCGGGGGCTTTGAGCCGACAAAGAACCGGACTTCAGTGCGCAAGGTTCAGATGGATTGGCAGCTTGTTGTCCAATTCTCAGAGCTTGTGAAAGGGCTGCCCTCTGACGCGCCGATATTTGTCAACGGGAAGGTCTACAACTCAACTGCAAATAACGTACTGGCCAGACGATGCAAGAGCGCCGAAGTTCCCGTGATAACAATCCACGGTCTCAGGCATACTCATGCATCACTTCTCCTCTTCGCGGGCGTTTCGATTGCGAGCGTTGCGCGCAGGCTTGGGCACGCGAGCATCAATACGACCCAGAAGACCTACCTCCATATCATCCAAGAGCTGGAGAACCAAGACATCGATCTCGTCATGAGATCTCTCTCTAGCCTTGCGTAGATAACAGTTTGCGAGTGATGTTTGGGCTTACGCTGATGAAGGGCGATCACGTTAAAGATAGATATTGAACGAAAGTAATATAAATTATACTCTAAATAATTTGTATAAGTAGAACAGATTAAATAGATAGAAGAAACGGCAATTGCCACAGAATCAGATATCGCAAATACCTATAGATAGAGGCAAGGATGACGACCGCAACGCAAAGCTCGCCAGAGGTGTCGCCGATGCGAAGCTCGCCTCCTCGCATGCGACGTGGCCGATGTTTGCGAGCACGTCGCGCAATTCGGCGGTACGGTACTTATGCGCGCAAACGCTCATATGACTTCAGATGATGCTATTGCGCGCCATTTGCTATTGCTGTATGGAAGAAGACTCTACATGCACAAGCTGCTGGAGGTGGTCTCTTTGTCCGCCCAGACCGACGCCCTTTCAGACAGAGTCGATGCCAATCTCAAGCGGGAGTTTGACAATACGGTGGCTGACCACGGCCCTTCTGCCACGACCGCTCCGTCCGTTCTTATGAGGCGCTTTGTGGATGAGGAGGGCTTCCCGTTTGACGATCGGAGGCGCATTCCCACCGAGGGCGAGTTTGCCAAGGAGATGGATGACCGCTACAAGCGCATGCTTGCCGGCCATGAGACTCAGCACGATCTGCTGGGGGACTGGACGGTGCCATGTCCCTGGGATGATCGGTCATAGGAGCCAGCTGCCGAGCGAGCCCCCGCCCCGTCATCGGCGCCGCGTAGGCTTCCTTTCGTCGTAGGCCGTACCAGCGCCCCCGCGAAATGCTCCCGAACGTGCGTTCTTGTCCCGTCCCTCGCACCCCACCGCCGCGCGCGCCGCCCAGATGTGCGCGCGGCGCTATCGCCCGAGGGCGCGGCGGGCGTTGCGGTCGATCGCCGAGAAGTCGATGGCGGTGCGCTCGCCGTCGGCGACCGCGCGGTGGTCGACCTCGTCCTCCAGGTAGTCCACGCCTGCCAGCTCGTCGGCGAGCTGGGAGCTCGCGCGCGAGAGGGCGTCGATCACGGGCTGCGCGCGGTCGGTCGGCCTGAGCGCCGGCGCCTGGCGGTGGTCGGGGTCCACGACCTTCTCGACATAGCCGCGGGCCGCGAGGGTCGCGAGCGTGACGCGCGCGGAGGTCTCGGCGACGTCCAGCAGGTCGGCGAGGCGCTCGACGGCATCCTGGCCGTCATCCCAGGCGAGCAGCGCGATCGCCGTGACATCGCGCACGTCTAGGTGGTGGAGCCGCGCGATGGACTCGGCGTGGCGCCGCGCGAGACGGCCTGCCATGGCGACCGCGACCAGCGGGTTGCTCGCGAGCGACTGGCTCACCGTGACGGCCCCGCGCTCCTCGCCGAGCCGCTGGGCGCCGTCCAGGACCGGCAGCGCGCCCCCGTCGCCGGCGGCCTGCACGAGGAACCGCATGATCTGGGGGCGGCGCCGGTCGTAGCTCTCGTCGTCGCCGTGATAGAGCTGCCGGTAGAAGGCGTCATAGTACTCGATCATCGCGAGCTTCATGCGCACGATGCCGGCGGCCGAGACGCCCTGTGCGACCAGCGAGCCCTCGGTCTTCACGTAGTAGTACACCGGCTCGCGCAGCGGGTAGATGCGGTGCGCGTGCAGCACGTACTCCAGGTTGAAGACGAAGTCCTCGCACCAGCTGATCTGCGGGTCCATGCGCAGGTGGTGCGCCTGGATCACGTCCAGGCGGAACAGCTTGTTCCAGAGCACGCCGTAGTAGAAGTCGGCCGGGCTCTCCAGCATGCAGTCCCCGAACTGCTCCGGGGTGAGCGTGGCGTCCACGTCGATGCTGCCCTTGCGGGCGACGAGGTCGCCGACGACGCGGTAGAAGTCGGCGATCACGAGGTCCGCGTCGTGCTCGCGGGCGGCCGCGACGAGCTTGCCGGTCGCGTCGGGCGTGAGCCAGTCGTCGGCGTCGACGAACTGCACGAACTCGCCGCGCGCTTGGTCGAGCGCCGCGTTGCGCGCCGCCGAGACGCCCGCGTTCGCCTGGTGGATGACGCGCACGCGCGGGTCCTGCGCGGCGAGCTCGTCGCAGATCGCGGGCGAGTGGTCGGTGCTGCCGTCGTCCACGAGCAGGAGCTGGAAGTCGCGGAAGTCCTGGTCGAGAACGCTGCGCGCGCAGCGCTCGAGCGAGCGCTCGGCGTTGTAGACGGGGATGACGATGCTCACGGTCGCGGTGGTGGTGGGCATGAGGGCTCCTCTTGAGATGGCGAGCACGGTCGCGTGCGTGCGTGACGGCGTGCGCGCATGGCTGAGCGCGTGAGCGGCGGCGTTCACCGCATGGCGGACGCGGTCGCGGTCTCCATCCTACACCTGGGCGCGTCTGGGCAGGAGATGCGCCCGCCGCCCGCCGCCGCGTCAGACCCTCTCGACGTCGTCCGTCGGCTCCGCGGGGGAGGCGACGGCGTCCAGTCCCGGCGTCTCGGCGAGGGCGCCCGTCGAGCGCGCGAGGTCGAGCAGCTCGCCGATCACCTCGCCCATGCCGATGCGGCGGTGCCGGGGGGCGCCCGTCAGGTCCACGCGGCAGAGGCGGCGAAGCTGGTCGCGGTCGCGCACAGTGAGCTCCACGGAGGTGCGCACGGTCTCGCCGAGCTCGAACGCGTCCGGCGCCGCCCAGTCAAATCCGGGGCGCGCGGCGATGGCCTCCGCCTCGGCGCGCGTGGAGGCGCCGATCGCGCCGAGCTCGGGAGAGCGCGGGTCGCCGCCGGCGAACTTGAGGACGAAGAACTCGCCGCTCTTGGTCTTGAACACCGCGGTCGACACCGAGTCGTCCGTCACGACGCCGACGAGCGTCGCGTGCTTCGTGTCATATACGTGACCCTGGATTCGCTTCTTCATCTCGTGACCGCCCCTCGACCTCGTCACGCGCGTCGTGCGTGTGTGCCTGTGCTGAGGGGCATGATACGCGCTTTGCGCATATATGTTAGTTGCGCAACTCGC
>CACZRK010000358.1 GCA_902783515.1 uncultured Coriobacteriaceae bacterium
GCCTCGCGCCCCGGCGCCGTCCCGCCGCCGATCGCCGAGCCCGCGGGCGCGTCGGTCACCTATCACGAGGACGCGCGCCTGCTCGTCGTCGGCGGAAGGCCCGAGCCCGACGGCAACGGCTACGTGTGCGTGTGCGCCGCCGGCACGAGCGACCTGTACTGCGCCGAGGAGGCGGCGCTCACCGCCGAGATGCTCGGCAGCCGCGTGCGGCGGCTCTACGACGTGGGCGTCTCGGGCCTGCACCGCCTTCTCGCTCACGCGGGCGACGTCCAGGGCGCCACGGCGGTCGTCGCGGTCGCCGGCATGGAGGGCGCGCTCGCGAGCGTCGTGGGCGGCCTCGCGAGCTGCCCGGTCATCGCCGTGCCGACGAGCGTCGGCTACGGCGCGTCGCTTCATGGCGTGGCGGCGCTGCTCGCGATGCTCAACTCCTGCGCGAGCGGCGTCTCGGTGGTCAACATAGACAACGGCTTCGGCGCCGGCTATCAGGCGAGCCTGATCGACCACGCGCGCACGCGTCCGGCGGACGGCCGTGCGTGCGACGGTGCACGGGACGGCGATGAGGCGCATTCCGACGGAGGGGACGCGCAGGACGTGCGGACGACGGGAGGCGCGCGATGACGCGCAGGATGCTCTACCTGGACTGCTCGAGCGGCGTCAGCGGGGACATGGTCGTGGCCGCGCTGCTCGACGCGGGCGCCGACCGCGCGCGGCTTGACCGCGCGCTGGCGAGCCTTCCCGTGGACGGCTTCTCCTACGCGGTGACGCGCAGGCGCGCTCGCTCGCTCGACTGCTGCGACTTTGACGTCATCCTGGACGAGGCGCACGACGGTCACGACCACGACATGGCGTACCTGTACGGCGACCTTGACGCCGACGCGTCGCCGACGTCTCCTGACGACACCGGCCACGGCGACGGCGACCACGAGCGCGAGGGCGGGCAGGCGCATGCCCACGCTCGCCATCGTCACGCGCATCGCCACCTCGCGGACGTCCTCGCGATCATCGACGCCGCCGAGATGACGCCGCATGCCCGCGAGATCGCGCGGCGCGTCTTCCAGATCGTCGCGGACGCCGAGGCGAAGGCGCACGGCGTTCCCGCGCAGGAGGTCCACTTCCACGAGGTCGGCGCCGTCGACTCCATTGTGGACGTGGTCGCCGCCGCCGTCTGCCTGGACGACCTTGACGTCGCGCACGTCGCGACGACGCCGCTGTACGAGGGCCAGGGGAGCGTGCGCAGCCAGCACGGCGTGCTGCCCGTGCCGGTCCCCGCCGTGGCGAACATCGTCGCGGCGCACGGCATCCCGCTGGCCGCGGGCACGCGCCAGGGCGAGTTCGTGACGCCGACGGGCGCCGCCATCGTCGCCGCGGTGCGTGACCGTGCCACGCTGCCTGCGACGTACGTGATCGAGAAGGTCGGCCTCGGGGCGGGCAAGCGCGCCTATGACCCGCCGAGCGTCGTGCGGGCGCTCGTCGTGCGCGAGGACGACGCCGCCGCGCCAGCCGACGAGGACGACTGGGTCTGGAAGCTGGAGACCGACGTGGACGACTGCACCGCCGAGGCCGTCGCCCATGCCACCCGGCACCTCATGGACGCCGGCGCGCGCGAGGTCCACACGCTGCCGCTCACGATGAAGCACGGGCGGCCGGGCGTGCAGATCCAGGTCATCTGCGACGAGCGCCTCGTCCCGGCGCTCGAGGGCATCCTGTTCAGCGACACGACGACGATCGGGGTGCGGCGCGCGCGCATGCGGCGCACGGTGCTCCCGCGCGCGCTCGACCGCGTGCGGACGCCCTACGGGCAGGTCGGCGTGAAGGTCGTGACGCTGCCGGACGGCACGCGTCGCGCGTACCCCGAGAATCGCGACGTCGAGGCGGCATGCGAGGCGTCGGGGGCCGGGTACCAGGAGGTCTGGCGCACGGCGATCGCCGCCGCGGACCGGCTGACGCTCACGACGCGCGCGTGACGGTGGCGCGCAGAACGGTCGCGAGCGCGTGCGCGGCGTCGGCGACCGTCGCCGGCGCGCCGGGGAGCAGCATGGCGTCGTCGCCGGCAGTCCGCGGCCGAATCAGGCCGGCGTCGCACGCCTCCTGGACCGCCTGGACGTCCTCGGCATGCACCGTCGGGCGGTCCAGGTAGGACGCGAGGGGCGTCGCGTCGGACGCCGCGGGCAGCGCGTCGGTGAGGCGCGCCTGCGCGCGCAGCGCGGCGAGGGTGACGACGAGCTGCGCGCGCGTCACGGCGTCATAGGTGCCGAACCGCGTCCCCTCCGGCGCCGTCTGCGACCCATAGGGCGTCATGAGCCCCCGGGAGACGCACCACGCGATCCCGTCGTCAAAGGGCTGCTCGCCCGACCCGCAGTCGACGATGCCGGAGAGCGCCGCGGCGACCCCCTCGGCGTCCATGCCGCTCGTCGTGTCCAGCGGGGCGTGCGGCAGCGCCGCGGCGAGCCGGAGCAGCGCGCGGGCGAGCCAGCCGCGCGTGAGGTAGTCGTTCGGGCAGATAAAGCCAAGGCCGGAGGCGGACGCGATGTCGCGGCGCACGTCCTCGTCGCGAACGACGCCCGCCTGGACGAGCTCGTCGAGCGAGCCGTCCACGACGTACCAGGCGTCCGCGGGGACGTCGGCGAAGCGGTGGGGCGTCGCGACCTCCGCCGTCGCGGGATCGGCCGGCCCCGCGTACGAGAGCGGTCCGTACTGCTCGAGCCAGGGATAGTCCTCGGGGGCCTGAACGGGCGCCGCCCAGCCGTAGTGGTCAAGCTCGTCCCTCATGGCCTCGTCGCCGCGCAGGAACGCGTCGCCGCGCACGCGCGCGTCCGGGCCGGCGTCGGGCACGGGGTCGTCCCAGGTCACGTCAACGTGGTACCACGCGCCGTCGATGGACACGAGGTTCCACGAGTGGTTCATCTCGTCGCTCGCCACGAACATGCAGCCTATCCCGATCCTGCCGAGCAGCAGCTGGTACGCCCGCGCATAGCCGTCACAGACGGCGAGCCCGTTCACGAGCGGGCCGACCGCGCAGAACGGCTCGCGCGCAGCGGCACCTTCGTCGGCGGTCACGTCCGCGTCGGCGTCGCCCGTCCCCGCCCCGCCATCGTCCGTCCCGTCGGCCTCGGCCGCCTCTGCCGCCTGCGTGTCGTACGACGTGGATCTGATCAGGTAGTCATGCAGCGCCTTCGCGGCCTCCACGTCGCCCATCGCGTCACCGACCCAGCTGAGCGCGCTCGCCACGCCTCGCTCCAGCGCGTCGGCGTAGGACGGCAGCTCGTCGGCGCCCACGGTGTACTGCAGCGTCACCGTGTTGACGGGGCAGGCGGTGACGTCGTCCGACGTCTGCTCGTACAGCATGGAGACGTTGCCCGAGACAAAGTAGAGCTCCGGGTCGTCCAGCAGGTCCTGGAACGCCAGCCGCATCTCGGCGACGGTCACGCCCGTGCCCGCGAACTCCGGGACGTCCTCGCGCAGCTCCGAGATCGCGGCGCGCAGCAGCGTCAGCGCGGTCTCGCGCCCCGGCGTCCGCTCGGAGGCCACGACGTCCTGTGCGCTCAGGGCTGGGATTGCCGAGGACTCGGTACCATCGGCGCCCTCCTGCGCGCAGGCGACCGTGAGGAACGGCGCCCGACGGGAGAGCATCATGGCGACGCTCGCAAGCGCGCCGGTCGTCACCCCGGCGCTCGCCAGGCGAACGAAGCGACGACGGCTGATGCCGCCGTGCTCGGCGCCGGCGCGGACGCCAGCCGGCAGCAACGCGCCCGCCGGTCGGTCGACCGAGGCGCGCATGCGCACAGGCTCACTCATCGCTCGCACCCTCCCTCGGCGTGCGCGTCAAACGCCCGGACGGTGCCGGTACGGCGCAGCTCGCGGTACTCGTCGTCGCTGAGCGTGCGGACGTCGACGACCCGCAGCCGCCCGTCGCGCACGACGAACCAGGTCACGACGTTCTCCAGCGGCACCCAGAACGCCCGACCCTCCCTGCCCGTGCGGGTGTACGCGGGCCGGGGGTCCTGGCGCAGCACGTCCATGAGGCCGTCGCGCAGCCGTGCGGGAACGCGGTCCAGAAGGTCGGCGGGCATCTCGACCTCAAGCAGCTTCGGCCACGCGGTCTCGTCCGTCCATCCGCCGCGAGCCTCCGCATGCGCGTCCGCGTAGGGGAGATACGGCTTGACGTCGTAGATCGGCGTGCCGTCGACGAGGTCTGCGCCGCTCACGACGAGGCTGACGCGCGCGGGGTCGCTCGCGTCCACGCGCACGAGGCGGACGCAGGAGAGCGCAAGGTCGTTCGGGCGGAAGCTCGAGCGCGTCGCGAACACGCCGAGCCTGCGCGTGCCGCCCAGCCGCGGCGGGCGCACCGTGGGCGACCAGCGGCGGTCGGCGTCCAGGTTGTGCGAGAACGCCCAGATGAGCCAGACGTAGTCAAAGCCGTCAAGCCCGCGCACGGCGTCCGGGTTGCTGAACGCGCGCTCGAACGCGACGGTCGCGAGCAGCGTGGGGGCGAGCCCGGGCTGTCGCGGGACGCCGAACTTCGTGGGGTATGACGATCGGATGTGGGCGATCGGCTGAATGTCCATGGTCACCTTCAGGGAGGTATGCGCGGGGCACGGGCAAGGCGACCCGCGCGCGTTTCGCGCATGCGCGGACGCGAGGGGCAGGGCGATCGAGCCCTCTCGGAGCGACGCATGCTCGCGATGCCGTAAGGCAGCGTAGCAGGCGGCCAACGCGCGCTCGGCACACCCGTGCGTTTCCCCTGAAACGGCACCGACCTCATGAGTTCCTGAAAACGTCGATGCGCATGGGATGACCGGCGCAGCCTCAGGGAGTTCATGGAGACGCCGGCCGTGGGGAAGGCGGCAGAGAGGGCCGGCGTCAGCACGGGGCAGCTGCGGGACCGGATCGTGGCGAGGCTCAGGGCCGAGGGCAGGGAGGGCCGCAACTTCGCGGGGATGACCAGGGCCGATCAGCAGCAGGCGCTCAGGCGCGCCGTCGAGCTGACGAGGCGGCAGGACAATCCGCGACGGGACGTGAAGGTCGTCAACGACGCGCTCTACAACTCCCAAAGGAACTACGTCGAGCGGCACGGCGGCAAGGTCATACGTGGAGACAAGTCATGGGAAGCCCACCTCGACAATATGGGCGCCAATGCGTCAACACTAGGCGACAGCATCATACTCAGGAGCGACGCAACGACATCGGAGGTGCTAGAGGAGGTGTTTCACTTCAAGCAGCACCCGCGTGGCGATTACTCGCAATATGGGGCAGAAGTGATGCGCTGCCTGCGGGAACGCGATGCTCAGATGTACCTGCTGGACTCGGCGAAGCGGTATTATATCCCAGAGAAGGAGACGGCGCAGACGAGGAAGGCGCTGGCGTACTACCTGGAGCAGCTGAGGGGGGATGGGAGTCGATGAAGATACAGGAATGCATCGAGATTAACGGGATGACCCTGATGGTTCTCGACCAAGACCTCCCCGGCGGCGATTGGCGTAAGCTAATGATTGATGGTTTGAGCTATGACCCGGTGTTGCCCATGGATATGGGCAACAAGTGCATCGGCGTCAACGGCGTCCATGACTTCACTGGCAAGGAGATCGAGTTCGTGTGAGCGGCCGAGACCGCCGCTCCATAGCCTGACCGTACGGCATAGGCTTCTATCGAAGGCCCTCGCCATTCCGGCGGGGGGCCTTCTTCGTGCCGCGTGACCTCGCGGCGACCATGCGCCGCGAGGTGATGCAGCGTGGCGGGCGGGATCGTTGTCAACGAGGACGACACGAACGAGTGGATGGGGGCGATAGGCCCGGCAATCGCGCGGGCACTCGAGTAGGTGGGCCTCGCTGCAGAGGGGCACGCGAAGGCCAGGTGCCCGGTCGACACGGGTCGCCTGCGCAACTCGACCACGCGCGCGGTCCGGCGCCGCGTCCGAGGTGATCGGGACCACATAGACATGACAGAGCGGCGAAGCCCACGTTCCCAGGTGCCAAGCCCCGGGGGGTGGTTGCCTCACCGCTACTTAATTCTGCCACACTGCGGCCTGGCGGAACAGGCAGACGCGCGCGCCACTCGAGCGCGTGAGCAAGACCCCGTGCGGGTTCGAGTCCCGCGGCAGCGGCCACCTCTCATTCACGCGCGCCACACTTCCCGCTCGTCTAACGGCAGATCCCGCGGCTCCCGCGCCATGCCGCCGGTGTTCTTCGAGCCCTAAGTGTGGAGCCATCGCCAACCTGGGGCGCCGCATAGCGCCCCTCGTCAGCTTAGGGCAATTTGGGGCATCGTAATCGGCTGAATAAAAAAGCTCAGAGCGCAAGACGCACGCTCTGAGCTTTTGTTTTGATGGTGGGCCCAGCAGGATTCGAACCCGCAACATAGGGATTATGAGTCCCCCGCGCTAACCGTTGCGCCATAGGCCCTCAGTGCGCCGTGCAAGCATGACCGGCCGTACGATACTATCACACGTCGGTTCGTCGCACGGCTAGATGACCTGGAAAATGAAGAAGTCAAGGTAGCTCGTCTCAGGGACGCCCCACAGCATGGGGTGATCGGGAGCCTGCTGGCGCTGCTCGACCATCTTCAGCTGGAGGTTCGCCCCCTGCGCGGCCTCGGCGACCGCCTGGCGCAGCATTCCGGCCGTCATGAAGTGCGAGCAGGAGCACGTTGCCAGATAGCCGCCGCGGGGGAGCATCCGCATCGCGAGGTAGTTGATCTCCTCGTAGCCGCGGCGTGCGTTCTCGATGGTGCCGCGGCTCTTGGTGAACGCGGGCGGGTCAAGGACGATGAGGTCAAAGGGGCCGCCCTCCGCGCGCAGCCGGTCGCGGTCGCCAGCGAGCTCGGTGAGGTAGCGCTTCGCGTCGTCGCAGGTGAAGGCCATGCGATCCGCGAAGCCGTTCGTCTCGGCGTTCGCGCGCGCAAGGTCGATGGCGGACTGGCTGACGTCAAGGCAGCGCACGAACTTCGCGCCGCCGGCAGCGGCGTTCAGGCCGAACGACCCCACGTGGCAGAAGCAGTCAAGCACGCGCCTGCCCGCGGCGATGTCGCGAACCGCGCGCCGGTTGTACTTCTGGTCCAGGAAGAAGCCGGTCTTCTGGGAGTTCTCGACGTCAATGTCGTAGGCGATGCCGTTCTCCTGCGCGCGCACGACCGTGCGGCCAGACAGGTCGGCGCCGTCGCCAAGGTCGTACCAGCCCTTTTCGAGCGCGAGGCCCTCCTTCGCGCGGGTGGGCGCGTCGTTGCGCTCATAGATGCCGCTGATGGTCTCGCCCGCGTCGCGCAGCGTCCGCACGAGCAGCGGGTAGATGACGGGGCGCAGGCGCTGCATGCCGACCGTGCCGACCTGGGCGACCAGGACGTCCTCATAGCGGTCGACGATCAGCCCGGGGAAGCCGTCGGCCTCGGAGAACAGCACGCGGCAGCAGTTCGTGTCCGGCTCCGCGCCGGGCAGCGCGCGATGGCCCATGGTCGTCATGCGGTACTTCCAGCACCACTCCAGCTTGCGGGCCCAGTATGCCTCGTCAAAGCGGTCGTTCGCGTTGCGGGTGAGCAGGCGCACGCGGATCTTGGACGCCTCGGAGAGCAGGCCGCTCCCCAGGTACGTGCCGTTCTCCTCCACGACGTCCACGACGTCGCCATTGACGGCCGCGCGCCCGTCAAGCGGGGCGGGCTCCATGCGGACGACCTCGCCCTCAAAGACCCACGGGTGTCTGGAGCGCACCTTGTGGGCGCCCTTCTCGGTGATCACGGCGCGGGGGTATGCGCGAAGCTGCTTCATGCTGATCCCTTCATGTGCCCTTGAGCTGGGCTGTACGTTAACGATTCGTTTCATGATGTCCGCCGGGCGGCAATTGGCGGTTGCGTGGGGGCACAAACGTCCCTTAGCGATATCATCGTGCGATAGTGTAGCGCGGCTTGCGCGCGAGGGCGCCCGGGTGCGGCCAGCCCTCGCGCCAGGCCGCATGCCGCACATACTCGGAGGTACGATGGCGCCCCGTGACGGGGCGCTCGTGTGAGGAGAGGGCAATGCCGATTCCCGACCTGCTGCGCCGAAACGCGCGCGAGTTCCCCGACGAGATCGCGCTCGTCGAGATCAACCCCCAGATCCAGGAGGTCAGGCACGTCACGTGGCGTGACTACGACCTCATCGAGAGCGCCGGCACCCAGGCGTACCGGCGCGAGATCACGTGGCAGGTGTTTGACGAGAAGGCCAACCGCCTCGCGAACCTGCTCGGCTCGCGCGGTATCCATCGCGGCGACAAGGTCGCGATCCTGCTAATGAACTGCATCGAGTGGCTGCCGATCTACTTCGGCGTCCTCAAGACGGGCGCCACGGTCGTGCCCCTCAACTACCGCTACACGTCCTCCGAGATCGAGTACTGCGTGAGCAAGGCGGACGTGAACGTGCTCATCTTCGGGCCGGAGTTCACCGGCCGCGTGGAGGAGGTCGTGCCGACGCTGCGCCGCAAGCGCCTGCTGTTCTACGTCGGCGACGACTGCCCGACCTTCGCGGAGAACTACCAGGAGCTCACCGCGAACTGCTCGAGCGCCGACCCGATGATCCCGCTGTCGGAGTCCGACGACGCGGCGATCTACTTCTCCAGCGGCACGACCGGCTTCCCGAAGGCGATCATCCACCTGCACCGGAGTCTGATGCACGCCTGCAAGGTGGAGCAGGCGCACCACCACCAGACGCGCGAGGACAATTTCCTCTGCATCCCGCCGCTGTA
>CACZRK010000359.1 GCA_902783515.1 uncultured Coriobacteriaceae bacterium
CGCGGGCATGGTGAACGGCCTCGTGCCGACGGCCGCGTACTTTGACCTGACGAAGGCGACGGTGGACGAGCAGGCCAAGATGCGCGCCAGGCTCGTGCGCCGGCTGTACGCCGCGGCGGGCTGTGCGCGTCGCGAGATCCTGTGCTCGACGTTTCGCGCCGCCGCCCTGGAGCAGGCCGAGGCGCTGCACCTGGACGCGACGCGCCTGCGCCTCGTGGGCGGCCGCCGCGTCAGCCAACTGTCGCCCAGCGTCTGCGTCGGCTACCTGACGGGCACGATGACGGCAGAGGCATAAGGGCGCCCGGCGCCACGCGACGAGACCACGAGAGAGAGGCACGCCCCATGGACGCGACCAAGGTCCTGCAGGACTATGTGAAGAACGACTTCGAGCATCCCATTCCCGCCGCCGGCGACGTGGTGCACCTCGTGTACCCGCCGCGGCTCAACTCCGTCGGCGTGACCATCAAGACGGACGCGGACGGCACCGCGCTGTTCACGATCGTCGTGCCGGCGGCGGAGATGGAGGAGGGGCTGCGCGACGTCGGCGGCGCGCTGGTGCGCAGCCTCGGCGGCGACCCGCTGCTGCCGGGCGCCCTGGAGGACGCGCGCCGGCGGCTCGGTGACGAGGCCTACGCCGCGCGCATCGGCAACATGGTGCGCCTGTACTTCCTCTCCGTCGCCATGATGCGCACGGGCGTGTTCCCGTTCCTCTCGCCGACGATCCTCGCGTCGGGGCCGGTGCGCCCGGGCAACGACTACCTGTACCAGGCGCGGATGCTGCTGCGCCCGCGTGCCGAGCTCAGCGACTACGGCCCGCTCGCCGTGACGCTGCCGACGCGCCCCGCGGTGAGCGAGCACGACGTGGACGACCGCCTGAGCGGCATGATGGGCGGCGACGTCCCGTGGGACGAGGTCACCGAGCGGCCCGGCTCCAGCTACGCCAGGACGCGCGAGCAGGTGCGCGGCCGCCTGGCCGACGAGCGCGAGGCCTCCTGGGCAGACGCCGCGACCAAGGTCTGCGCCGACCGCCTGGCCGCGCGGCTGACCAGCGTGCCGCCGACGCGCCACGTGGAGCTGCTGCGCGACGAGATGGCGAACTCCTACGCCCAGGGCCTCGTGGACAACGGCACCGACTGGGACGCGTACGTGCGCAGCGCCGACTACGACGAGGAGAGCTTCAAGGCGTCCATGACCCAGGCGGCGCTCAAGAGCCTGCGCGAGGGCATGGCGCTGGACGCGATGGCCGACCACGTGGGGCTGTGGGTGACGGAGGCCGAGGTCATGGCCGCCGTCACGATGATGGCGCCCGGCCACGAGCGCGAGGCGCTGCGCGCGATGCTGCAGACCGCCCAGCTCCCGCAGCTGTGCGAGACGACGCGGCGCATCAAGTGCGGCGACTACCTGCGCGAGCACGTCGTTGAGCCGGCCGCCGACGAGACCGTCGCGTAGCGCGGCGTCAGGGGAGGGGCCGTCCGTGATCACCTACAGCCTGCCGGACTTCACCGTGGGGCTCGGCTACAACCTGATGTTCGCCACGCTCATGCGACAGGCGCCGCAGTTCTTCCTGCCGGACGTGCGCGTCGGGAGCCTGTACGGGTGCTTCCCGAGCTGCATCATGAACGGCGGACGGGCGTTCGTCCGCGACCGCTACACGGCCCGGCAGATGGACGACACGTTCTCCGCGATCGAGGGCGCCGGCCTCAAGACCCGCCTCACCTTCACGAACATGCTCGTCGGCGAGGAGCAGTTCGGCGACGCGTACTTCAACGAGATCCTCCGCGTGGCGGACGACCACGACGTGGAGGTCATCGTCTACTCCGACGCGCTGGATGACTACATCGCTCGCAACCACGCGTTCTCCCGCACGCTCTCCACGACGCGCCGCATCACGGAGCCTGTCGAGATGAACGCCGCGCTGGCGCGCTACGACATGGTGGTGCTCAACTACGACCTGAACAAGGACCGCGCCTTCCTCGCCGCCGTGGACGACCCGGCGCGCCTGGAGGTCATGCCCAACGAGCTGTGCAACCCCCACTGCCCGCACCGCCAGCGGCACTACGAGCACAACAGCCGCGACCAGCTGCGCAACGAGGTCACGCCCTTCCGCGACTGCCGCCACGAGGGGCCGGGCTTCACCACGCGCACCGCGACCTCGCCCACGCTGCTGGGCAACGACGACGTGCGGGCGCTGGCGCGCGACTTCGGCGTCCAGAACTTCAAGGTCGTCGGGCGCGGCGTCACGAGCGACCTGACGCTGGAGTCCTACCTCTACTACCTGGCGCGCCCCG
>CACZRK010000360.1 GCA_902783515.1 uncultured Coriobacteriaceae bacterium
CCGTCCGCGCAGGCAAAAGGGCGCCGCACCCGCACGATGCGCGCGGATGCGGCGCCCTGAGCTTTGGCGCTTCATATTAGCGCGGGATCACGCCTCCTGACAGGCCGTGCCACGAGGGGTGACGGGCGGGCACGCGCGTGGCCTACGCCTTCGCCGCGCTGACGCCGGCGATGCGGCCCCAGTTGAGGGTGCCCTGCAGGCAGGTGCCCGAGCCGGGGTAGTACGGGCCGAGCCAGCCACCCGAGTTCGTCCCGGCGGCGAACAGGTGAGCGATCTTCTTGCCGTCCGTGTCAAGGACCTGCGCGTCGGTGTCAATCTTCAGGCCACCGATGGAGCCGATGTTCGTGTTCACCGTGCGCCACGCGTAGAACGGCGGCTCATCGAGCGCCGTGAGCTGCACGGTGCGTCCGAACTGCGCGTCCTCGCCCGCCGCGACGTCCTCGTTCCAGGCGTCGACGCTGCGCGTGAGCGCGTTGGTCGTGATGCCCATCTTCTCCGCGAGCTCCTCGATCGTGTCGCCCGTGACCATCGAGCCGTCGTCAAG
This sequence comes from uncultured Coriobacteriaceae bacterium, assembly GCA_902783515.1. GTDB lineage: Bacteria > Actinomycetota > Coriobacteriia > Coriobacteriales > UMGS124 > CAIFEU01. Next base: position 545 of record CACZRK010000360.1, read on the forward strand.
CGCTTCCTGCAGCTTGTCGGGATCGCTCCAGGCCGCCTGCTTGATGCTGGTCATCTTGTTGTCCATGACCATCCAGACGGCGCCCGTCTCGCCCGTCTCGGGATCAAAGCCGCCCTCCTGCACGCTCGCGTTGAAGATCGCGCGGCAATGGAACGCATAGGTGGTGTCCTCGCGGACGAAGCGGACGCCGCGCGCGTTGACCAGGATGTACGGGATCTCAGGATTCGTGTTGTTCGTGTAGCTCCACGTCTGAAGCAGCAGGTCTACGCAGCCGCCGAACCGACCCACGTCGGCGCCCGCGGCGAGGCCGAGCGTGATACCGTCGCCGGTGTCGGTCGCCACGGTCGCGACGGCCTGGCTCTTCAGGTCCCAGTACTGCTGCTGGTTGTACTTCTTCGCGAGTTCCTCGTTGTGCTCGATGCCACTCATCGCAAGCACGACGCCCTTGTCGGCCTTGTAGTACTTCCCGCCGGCCTCGACGCCCTCGCAGCCGTCGTCGCCCATGACCAGGTTCGTGACGGGCGTTCCGGTCATGATCTCGCCGCCTACGTCGCGCACGGCCTTCTCGGCGTTCGTCGTCCACACGACGCCGCCGGTCTTCTTCTCGTCGGAGGCGTCGGTGATGAGGTGGATGCGATCGGCAAGCAGGGACGGGTCCGTATAGGCTGCGGGATAGCAGCCGAATACCTTGCTGAACGTGATGTTGAAGCTCTTTGCCATCCACGCAAGGTTGTCAGCGGCGTTGTCGGCCATCGTGCGCACGAGCTCAGGCTCCACCATGCCCTCGGAGTCAGCCATCCAGAATTCGTAGTGCTTGTCAGCGGAGTCGTCCTCGACGCCAACCTTGCCCAGCTTCTTCTGCCATTCGGTCCCCGCAGCCTGGACGGCGCCCTCGGCGAGCGCGGTCGTGCCGCCGCATGCGTCAGCCTTCTCCAGCACAAGGACCTTCGCGCCCTGCTCAAGCGCGGCATACGCGGCCGTGAGGCCAGAGCCGCCGCCACCGCAGACGATGACGTCGTACTCGCCGTCCCATGCAGTCGGAGCGGTCGCGGGCGTCTTGGCGCTTGCGACCTGAACACCGCCGGCCATAGCGGCAATGCCGGCAAGGCCGGTCGCCGCCATGCCAACGAAGCCCCTCCGCGACACATCATGATGCAGAGTCGACACAGAACGAGCACTCATCGAGGTCCCCTTCCTCCGATGAGATGCGCCGATCGCGACGCGGACGCCACATGCGATGACAAATCAGACGTCATGCGTTCCCAGCGCATCTCTTGTGCCTGACATGAGTAGTATCTGCATGGAGGTTATGAGAATCAATAGTGTGAGGTTCGTGGTGTTCCGCATCGTGGATCGAATAAACCACAATGTGGAACGGTCCGATACGATGCTGTCGAGCAGAAATTGGATGAGCCGAGCCCATGATCTTACCGGCTGGGGTGCCGTTATAGAGCAATTCACAAGCAGCGGCGAGAATGCCACGATGACGTACAAACGAAAAAGGGAGGCCTTTCGGCCTCCCCTCGCATGCGATGGAGCGGACAACGGGACTCGAACCCGCGACCCCAACCTTGGCAAGGTTGTGCTCTACCAACTGAGC
>CACZRK010000361.1 GCA_902783515.1 uncultured Coriobacteriaceae bacterium
CGAGGAGTATCGCTCGCTGGCGATCGAGCCCTATGACCTCGCGACGCCGGTCGACGTCGTCGCTGCCGGCGAGCTGCGCCAGGAGAGCGCGATGAACGGCGTGGAGGCGGTGCCGAGTCGCTTCAAGTTCATCGCGATGCACGACGGCGCGCGCCCGGTCATCCTGCCGGAGACCATCGTGCACGCCATCAACATGCTGAAGGGCACGCTGGAGGCCGACGGCGTCGTCTGCGGCCACCCGGCGATCGACACGCTGAAGGTCATCGACGGCGACGTCGTGGTCGGCACGCCGGACCGCTCCATGTTCTGGGTCGCGCAGACCCCGCAGGTCTTCCACGCCGACGCGCTGCGCCAGGCGCATCTCGCCGCGATGGAGGAGGGCTTCATCGGCACGGACGACTCCTCGCTGGTGGAGCGCGTGGGCGGGCGCGTCATCCTGCTTGAGTGCCCGCGCGACAACATCAAGCTCACAGTGCCCGAGGACGTCGCGCCGGTCGTGGCGTACCTCAAGCAGCGCTACGGCTCGGACGTCGCGCCCGACTCGTTCGAGGCGCGGTAGGCATGGGCATGCACATCGGGCACGGCTATGACGTCCACGCCTTCGCCGAGGGCCGCCGCCTGATCCTGGGCGGCGTGGACATTCCGCACGATCGCGGGCTTGACGGCCACTCCGACGCCGACGTCGTCGCGCACGCGCTCGCGGACGCGATCCTGGGCGCGGGTCGGCTCGGCGACATCGGCGGGCTCTTCCCCGACACCGACCCCGCGTACGAGGGCGCCGACTCGCTCGTCCTGCTGGCGCGCGTGATGGAGGTCGTAAGCGCGCACGGCCTTGAGCTCATCGACTGCGACTGCACGATCGCGGCGCAGGCGCCCAAGCTCTCGCCGTATCGCGACCGGATGCGCGAGAACCTCGCCCGCGCCTGCGGGGTGCCCGTCTCCGCGGTGGGCCTCAAGGCGACCACGACCGAGCGCCTCGGCTTTGTCGGGCGCGAGGAGGGCATCGCGGCCTGGGCGGTCGCGCTCGTGGCGGACGCGTCGCCCAACCCGGCGTCGCCCGCCGCGCAGGCATGAGCGGGCGTCCCGCGAGCGGGAGCCTCGCCGCGCGTCCCACGCACCCGTCACACGCATTCGGCGACGTCGGCCACACGCGGGCTGTCGCCGCCACGAAGGAGCCTATCGCATGAAGATCTACGACTCGTCGGTCAGGGCCAAGGTCGACTTCACGCCGGTCACGCCGGGCAAGGTCAGGATGTACGTCTGCGGCCCGACGGTGTACGACCAGATCCACATCGGCAACGCCCGCACGTTCCTGTCCTTTGACGTCATTCGCCGCTGGTTGATCGCGCGGGGCTACGAGGTGACGATGGCCCAGAACCTCACCGACGTGGACGATAAGATCATCCGCCGCGCCAACGAGACGGGCCGGACCGCCGACGAGGTCGCCACCACCTACGCGGAGGCGTTCATCCACCAGATGGACCGCTTCGGCATCATGCCGCCCGACGTCCGCCCGCGCGCCACGCAGGAGATCGACGGCATGATCCAGATGATCTCCGAGCTCATCGCGCGCGGCAACGCCTACGAGGCCGGCGGCGACGTCATGTTCTCGGTGCGCAGCGACCCGCGCTACGGCCACGTGTCCGGCCGCGACGTGGACAGCCTGCTGTCCGGCGCGCGCGTGGAGACCAACGACGCCAAGCGCGACCCGCTGGACTTCGTACTGTGGAAGGCCGCCAAGCCCGGCGAGCCGACGTGGGACTCCCCCTGGGGTCCCGGCCGTCCCGGCTGGCACACCGAGTGCGCCGTCATGGTGCACCGCTACCTCGGCATGCCGATCGACATCCACGGCGGCGGCAGCGACCTGTCGTTCCCGCACCACGAGAACGAGTCCGCGCAGGCGGAGTGCTGCTGGGGCGGCACGTTCGCGAACCACTGGATGCACACCGGCATGCTCATGGTGGACGGCGAGAAGATGTCCAAGTCCCTCGGCAACTTCTACACGCTGAAGGAGGTGCTCGACGAGTACCCCGCCGACGCGCTGCGCCTGCTCATGCTCCAGACGCACTACCGCAGCGCGCTGGACTTCTCCTTCGAGCGCCTGCGCGGCGCGGTCGGCACGCTCGAGCGCGTCCGCACCGCCGTCGCCAACCTGAACTGGGCGGCCGACCATGACGCGCGCGACGACGCCGGCGACGGCGCCCTCGCCGCCGAGGCGGCCAAGGCCCGCGCTGACTTCGGCGCCTGCATGGACGACGACTTCAACACGGCCGGCGCGCTCGCCGTGGTCTTTGACCTCGTCTCGAAGGCCAACGTCTACCTGAGCGAGCATGGCGCCGACGCGTCCGCGCGTGACCTGCGCGCGGCGTCCGACGCGCTCGTGGAGCTGCTCGGCGACCTCGGCATCGCCGCGAGCGCGCAGGCGCCGGCGGACGAGCTGCCCCCGGAGATCCTTGACCTCGCCCGCGCCCACGGCTGCTACGACGGCACCGACGCGCACACCGCCGCCGAGGCGCTCGTCGCCTGCCGCCAGCAGGCCCGCGCCGCGCGCGACTGGGCGACCGCCGACGCGATCCGCGACGAGCTCGCCGCGGCCGGCCTCGTGATCGAGGAC
>CACZRK010000362.1 GCA_902783515.1 uncultured Coriobacteriaceae bacterium
AGGTCGCGCGTGGCCGCCTGGCGGGCGGTCGCGCGCGTTGGCGGCGGGGGAGCTCGCGACCCCGCGTGGAGGTGGTCCTGATGGTGCTCTCGCTGTTCGTCCTGTCCGCTGCCGTCGCGGCGGGCGTCATGCTCTTCCAGGGGGTGCTCGTGGCGCGCGGCGCCGCGGCGGCGATGAACGTCCCCGCCTCCGTCGTCGTCGCGCTGGCGGCCGTCGCGAGCCTGGCGTGCCTCGGCGCGCACTACGCGGGCGGCAACCCCGCGATGCTCGCGCGCCTGCTGCGGCTGAGCGACGTGGGGCTGTGCCTCGCGGCCGACCTGCTGGTGGCGACCGTCGTGCTAGGCGTGGCGACGGCCGTCGTCGCGCGCCGCTCCGAGGACGGCGGCCTGCCCGCCTGGCTCGGGGTCGTCGGCGTCGTGCTCGCGCTGGCGCTCGTCTTCTCGGTCACGCTTGCCTACGACCAGTCGGCGATCTCCAAGATCGGCAGGATCGCGGGCCGGTTCTTCACGCAGCTCGCGTACGTGCTCTCCGCCACGATCGCGGCCGGGGCGTTCGCGACGCTCGCGACGGCCGCGCTTGCCGGCGACGACGCGGGCGTCGCGCTTGCGCGTCGGGCGGCGCTGCCGGGCGTGCTGCTCACGGTGCTCGGCATGGGCGGCTGCCTGCTGTGGTACGGCCTGTCGGGCGACGCCGGCAGCCTGACCGGCACGCAGGTGAACTTCACGACCAACATCACGATCGCGACGACGGACGCCACCAGGAGCGGCTGGGCTGCCTCGGCCGCGCCGGCGACGCTCGGCGAGCTGATCGCGGCGAACGCCCTCGCGTTCTGGGGCGGCGCGGTCGCGGTCGGCCTAGCGTGCCCGGCCGCGCTGGGGCTCGTCGCCTGGCGCACCGGCATTGACGCGCGGCGCGTGCAGGCGATCGTCGGCCTGGCCGGCCTCGTCTGCGTCGCGGTCGGCGTGCTGGGCTTCGGCACGATCATGCCGAGCCTGATGTAGCCGGTCCGGTACGGCGGACCCGGTACGGCGGAGCCGATAGGGCGAGCTTGATACTCTCGCCGGGTCAAACGCGATGCGTGTGTCAGCGTGATGCGTGCGCCAATCGGTATACGGCCGACGCCTTTGTGGCGCCGTGCCGATATCTCTTCCGAACCCTGTGATGACGTGCTGGGAGGCATGGGTCACGGGGTTCGGTCTGTGAAAGACTGCGAGGCAGACGCATGCGGTCATGCTCAAGGTGGCGATCGCCGTCGAGATCTGGGGATGGGGCGTCGGGCCAAATCGCTGCGAAGCGCAGTATGGACGAGCCTCGATTGGCGAGCGTGCGGGGGTATCTGCTCCCCTTTGACGGGCGCGGAGTGACTCAGAGGGATTCCCTGAGAGGACGGCCTTGCCTCGTGACGGTGGACGATACTTGACGATACTAAACTTTGAGATTCATGGACGCGTGCGTACATCTCTGAGCTGGGGTTATGCGAACGAGGTCTCTCGGTGGGGCCGAGAAATGGGCGCTTCGCGATACTTGGCGATACTACAACGCCCAGCTCTAGGCCCAGTAGGGTATGTAGCGCATACTCCTCGGTGCGGCATTCGGGTCGACGGGCTTGATGAGGCCCGCCGCCATCGCATCCTTGGTGATGCGCGTCCCCTGCGCCTTGTTGCTTCCGAGGCCGAACGTCGCGTGCACGTCGGCGTTGGCGATCGTGTCCCCTTGGGGAGGAACTGACCGATGAGTTCATTTAAGCCTCACTCTCATCTTTCTGTCAGGGGACGTGAGGTTACAAGAGCATGTCCCGAGGCCCGTGGCCCTGGTGAACTCGGTGCACGGAGCAATCTAGGGGGTCTTGGTTCCGGGTAGGTGTGAGCGTCGACGCCCTGTGTGTTTTATCGGGTTCTAACAGTCTAGAAGCCGGGTGACGAACACCTGTACCTTACGCCCTAATGGTATGATTGTCTTGCCAAACAGAGAATGCGGCCTGCGGCCCGTCCGGCTCTTTGTTTGGCGACAATCCTACCGGACGGGTCTCAGGGCGCAGATGGGATTGCCGCCATGCCGAGGGAGAACCCCTTCGCAGGGATGGTCGCCGGCATGTCGCCGGACGAGTTCTCCCTGCTTTCGTCAGCCGTGGCCGAGAGGCGCTGCCGCGAGGAGGTGGGCTTCGGCACGTTCGCCGAGGCCGCCGAGCTCTACAGGCCGCACCCGCCCTGCCCGTCCTGCGGGTGCGGGTCCACCTGGAAGGACGGTCGCGAGGAGAACGGGACGCGGCGCTACCGCTGCGGGGCGTGCGGCCGCAGGTACAACTCGCTCACCGGCACCGTTCTCGAGCACAGCAAGTCGGACATGCCGACCTGGGTGGACTTCGTGCGCCTCATGCGCTTCAACGTCCCCCTCGACGCGATCGCCGAGGCCTGCCGCGTGACCCACCAGACGGCGTGGGAGTGGAGGCACAGGCTCTTCGCGACCGTGGACGGCTACCAGGACCGCCTCGTGCTCCGCGACCGGGTGTGGCTGGACGAGACCTACGTGACGGACACCGACCTCACGCACGGGTACGGCGAGGCCAGGAAGAGGGGCCTCTCGAAGCAGAAGCTCTGCATCGTCGTCGCGATAGACGTCCACAAGAACCCGGTGGCCAAGGTGTGCGGGCACGGGAAGCCCTCGTCCAGGAGGATCAGGGACGCGCTCGCGGGCAACGTCGCCGAGGGGTCCACGATAGTCGGCGACAGGGAGCGCGCCCACAACGCCCTCGTGAGGGCCGTGAGGGGCACGCACGAGGCATACAAGGCGGACACCCGGGACCCCGTCTACCTCGAGAGGGTCGCCTTGGTCAACAACCTGTGCTCGTGGCTGAAGCGATACCTGTGGCGCTTCACGGGCATGGACATGAAGTACATCCAGTCGTATCTCAACTGGTACGTGTACCTGTTCAGGGTCAAGCAGGCCAGCGAGAGGTGGCCCGAGATCGCAAGGGTGGTTCGCCATCTGCTCATGGCAGAGGCCCATTTCCGCAGCAAGACCTGACCAATCAATCACCCGGCTTCTAGACTGTTAGATATCGGGTAGTTCGACTGCCATCTCGACGAGCTGCCAATCATTGTCCTGCTCTGGTGGAACGCGAGCCATCACGTCTTGGAGTGCCTGCGTCCGAGCAGTGCGGCGAGCGTTTTTTTGCCACATCTTGTTGACATTCACATCCCCACGGGAGGGGGGGACGACAACATGGTAATTATTGGTGAATATCAAGATTCAACATGGTCATGCTAGATTTGCGCAATGATGAAAATATAGGCTTAGCCGGGTAATTTGCAGAGCTTAGCGATAAGGCTTCGGTAGTGCGCCGAGAAGTGGTGTAAGAGACGGGCGGGAGGGGGCATGCCCCCTCCCGCCCGCGCGCGGTCCGGAAGCCCTAGA
>CACZRK010000363.1 GCA_902783515.1 uncultured Coriobacteriaceae bacterium
GCGGGAGGCGTACGGCGCGAGCGCAGTGAGGTCGCTCGCAGCCATGAGACCCTGCGAGCTGCGCGCGATGACGAGCGGCGAGCCCTTGCGCGCGACGCACACGACGCCCGGCTCGTGCGAGCTCACGCACGCGAACGCCCACGCGCCGCGAAGGCGCGCGCAGGCGCGGCGCAGCGCGCTCGCGAGGTCCCCATCGTAGAGCGACTCGATCAGATGGACGACGACCTCGGTGTCCGTGTCGCTCGTGAAGACGTGGCCGGAGGCGCGCAGCTCGTCGCGCAGCTCCACGTAGTTCTCGACGATGCCGTTGTGCACCAGCGCGATCGTGCCCGTGCAGTCCAGGAAGGGATGCGCGTTGCGCTCGCTCGGCACGCCGTGCGTCGCCCAGCGGGTGTGCGCGATGCCGCAGGTGCCCGCAAGCGGGCGCACCGAGAGCGCCTTCGCGAGCTGGGCGACCTTGCCGAGGCGCTTGCAGGTGCGCAACCGCCCGTCAGGCCCCTCGACGGCCATGCCCGCCGAGTCATAGCCGCGGTACTCAAGCGCCTGGAGACCCTTCAGAAGGTAGGGCTCCGCCTGCTCCGATCCGGTATAGGCCATGATGCCGCACATATGCACGCCTTTCGTCTCTCGCCCCGGCGCGCTCCGCGAAGGAGCCGTGCGAGGTCGACCTTGGCAACCGTGGTCACCCTGTCGCGGACTCAACGTCCCATTGTACCAGTGCACACGGCCTGAGCTGCAGCCATGCCGTGAGTGACACCCATTCCACCGGTCACGCAAATGTCCGACGTCGCCGCGCCTCATCCGTGCGACCGACCGGCCGGTCGCGGCATCGGCGGGCATGCGGCGGCGAGCCGCGGTGACGGATCGCGTGCGGTAACGAAAAGGACCCCCGCAGCACGCTGCGAGGGTCCACATTGGAGAAGCTTCCGAGAAAGCCTTAGCGCTTGGAGAACTGCGGGCGCTTGCGAGCCTTCTTGAGGCCGTACTTCTTGCGCTCGACCACACGGGCGTCGCGGGTCAGGTAGCCGGCCTTCTTGAGCTCGGCGCGATAGTCGCCGGCCTTCAGGAGGGCGCGGGCGATGCCCAGACGAAGGGCGCCGGCCTGGCCGGAGATGCCGCCGCCGTCGCACAGGGCGATGACGTCAAAGTGGCCGAAGGTGTCGGTCACCTTGAGGGGCATGCAGGCGACGTCAACAAGCTGCTGACGGCCGAAGTACTCGGCGGCGTCGCGCTTGTTCACGAGCACCTTGCCGGTGCCGGGGACGAGGTGCACGCGGGCAACAGCGTTCTTACGACGGCCGGTGCCCCAGTAGATCGCTTCATTCTCTGCCATGGGACTTAGGCCTCCACATCAATCTTGCGCGGGTTCTTGTCAGCGAACGTGTGCTCAGGACCAACGAACACATGCAGGTTGTTGAACTGCGCGCGGCCGAGCGAGCTCTTGGGGAGCATGCCCCTGACGGCACGCTCGATGATGCGCTCGGGGTGGCGCTCCATGGCCTGACGGTAGGTCTCGGTCTTGAGGCCGCCCGGATAGCCGCTGTAGCGGTGCCAAGCCTTGGTCGTCGCCTTGTTGCCGGTGACGCGGATCTTCTCAGCGTTGATGATGATGACGGAGTCACCCATGTCAACGTGAGGGGTGAACTGCGGCTTGGTCTTGCCACGCAGGATGGAAGCGACCTGTGCGGCCAGACGGCCCAGAACCATGCCATCGGCGTCGATGAGGACCCAGTTGCGCTGGACCTCACCCTTCTTGGCGTAGTACGTGGTCTTCACGTAAAACTCCTCCAACTCATACTCAACGGTTGTCACTAAAACAGAGGTTTCACGGGGCTCTGTGGAAGTGAACTTTTCAAGTTTAAGAAGCGCTGGATTCCGTGTCAACGACCGGCCGCGCCAAGGGGGCGCCATCAAGAGAACGTCACATCACGTGGGCGGGCGGGCTCGGGCGATCGCAGGACAGGATCGCGTGAATGGGAGGCCTGCGTGCGCGCCGCCTCGCCCGGTTGGGACGGTTTCGCGCGAATGGGAGGCTCTACCGGGACGGAAACGCGCGATCGGGAGGGTTTTGCGGAGGCGCAGGCACGGCCCTCGACGATCGGGAGACTCCGCGGCGCCGATGACGGTGCGGGGGCTCGCTCGGAGGTCTCCCATTCGTGCAAGCATGTTCCGAA
>CACZRK010000364.1 GCA_902783515.1 uncultured Coriobacteriaceae bacterium
CGCGGGCGATTGGCTCAGGGGTAGAGCACTTCCTTCACACGGAAGGGGTCGCAGGTTCGAATCCTGCATCGCCCACCATCGCACACGAAGGGGCCGGGGGCTTCACGCCTCCGGCCCCTTTTGCGTGCGCGGCGGTCTGGCGCCCCCGACGTCGACCCCGCATACGCGCCCGGCCAGCGTGCGCGCGGGGCGGCCGACTAGTCGCCGCCCGTCGCAGGCCGACTGGCCGCGCGCCTCATTCCGCGCTGTCGGTGACCTCGGGCGCGCCTTCGTCATCCACAAGCGCAATGTGTGCGAAGTACGGCTTGCGCGCGATCGCGCGAATCACCTTGTCTCGCACGCCCGCGAAGGGGATGTCAGGGCGGACGAACAGGTAGACCTTGCCGTCAACGCCGTAGGCGCTCACCGCCTCAAAGAGCACCGTCGGCTGCATCCCAGGCTCGTCATGCAGCTCGGGGATGTGTGCCGCCTCGATCGTCTCGCACAGGTCGCGCGCCACGGCGGCCACGTCCTCGCCCGGCTTCATGATGAAGGGGATCGTGCAGAGAGACTCGGACTTCTCGGGTCGGCGCACGATGGACGTCGTGTTCAGGACGGAGTTCGGTATCACGACGTTCTCGCCAAGGCGGTTCACGACGACGGTGTGACGCCACGTGAGGTCCTTCACGGTGCCGGTGATGCCGCTGATCGTGACGTTGTCCCCGATCGAGATGACGTTGGAGACCATGAGCGTGAAGCCACCGATGACGTTTGAGATCGTGTCCTTCAGGCCGAGCGAGAGGGCGACCGACGTGATGCCCAGCGCGGAGACGAAGGCGGTCGGCTTGACGCCGAACACCGGCTCCAGCACCAGGATGAGCGCGATCGACCAGATGACGACCCTCGTGAGGTTCAGGATGATCGACGCGCGCGGCACCTTGTCCAGCTTGGGCAGCACGTGGCGGATGGCGCGGATCACGAGGTGCTGCACGACTGCCGCGATGACGACCACCGCGGACAGGAAGAGCAGCCTGATCAGCACGATGCTGGCGTCAACGCCGAAGATGGTGAAATCCATGATGGCTCCGATCGCCGCCGTCCGGGCGACGCGTCTTGGGAAGATGTGCGTCCGAGAAGCTTACTCGCGATGGGCGTGCGTCGTGTGAACGGCTTCTGCGACATCGCGTCGCCCCGGATCGGCGGCCGGTGGTCTCGCGGTACCATAGCGCGAGCAGACGAGATCCTGGTCGGGCGGCTGCCGTGACGGCGACCGCCCGACCGCAGTTGACGAGTCAGGCGCCAGGGCGGTCGTGCGCCCGTCGCGTTCGGACGGGCGCGGGCGTGGCGCGCGACGACGACAGTGACGCATGAGGGAGGCCGCATGGCGGAACGTACGAACAACGAGGTCGGCGCGGGTGCGGGCGCCGAGACGCTGCCGCTCTTTGACGAGAACGGCGACGCGGTCACCTATGACCCGAAGGCGCGGGCGACGGACGCGGCTGCTGACGCGGCGCGTGCCCAGGAGCTGCGGCGGCTGTTGAACTATCACGCCTATCGCTACTACGCGCTGGACGACCCCGAGATCACCGACGCCGAGTTCGACCGGCTCCTCAGGGAGCTGCAGGACATCGAGGCGCGCCGTCCCGAGCTCGTGACGCCTGACAGCTACACGCAGCGCGTCGGCGGCTACGTCTCCAGCCAGTTCGAGGAGGTGCGCCACGCGGCGCGCATGTACTCCATCGATGACGTGATGAACCTCGGCGAGCTTGACGAGTGGCTCGGGCGGACGGCGCGCAACCTCGGCGTGGAGCCGACGTACACCTGCGAGCTGAAGATCGACGGGCTCGGCGTCGCGCTCACGTATCGCGCGGGCGAGCTCGTGCGCGCCGCGACGCGCGGCAACGGCGTCGTGGGCGAGGACGTCACGCTGAACGTGGAGACGATCAGGGACGTGCCGAAGCGACTGGCGCCCGAGGCGATGGCCCACGTGACGGGCGACTCCGACACGATCGAGGTTCGCGGCGAGGTCTACATGCCCAAGGACTCCTTCGTGAGGCTCAACGAGGCGGCCGACGACGAGGGACGCGCGCCGTTCGCCAACCCGCGCAACGCCGCGGCGGGGTCACTGCGCCAGAAGGACCCCAAGGTCACCGCGTCGCGCGACCTCGCGACGTTCATGTACGCGCTCGCCGACATGGGGTCGCTGGACGTCGACTGCCAGTGGGACTTCCTCGCCTGGCTGCGTCAGGCGGGGTTCCACGTGAACCCGAACGTCCAGCGCTGCTCGGGCGCGGCGGAGGTCCACGCCTTCTGCGAGCAGGCACTCGGTCGCCGCGAGGGCCTGCCGTATGACATCGACGGCGTCGTGGTCAAGGTCGACTCCTTCGCGCTGCAGCGCACGCTCGGCTTCACCGCACGCGCCCCGCGCTTCTTCACCGCCTTCAAGTTCCCGCCGGAGGAGCGGCGCACGGTGCTGCGCAACATCGCGGTGCAGGTCGGCCGCACCGGCGTCCTGACGCCCGTGGCGGAGTTCGACCCCGTCGAGGTCGCCGGCTCCACGATCGCCCGCGCGACGCTGCACAACATAGACGAGGTGCGACGCAAGAACGTGCGCGTCGGCGACACGATCGTCGTCCACAAAGCGGGCGACGTCATCCCCGAGGTCGTTGGACCCGTGCTCGAGCTGCGTCCCGCAGACGCGCCGGAGTTCCAGATGCCGCAGACATGCCCGGCGTGCGGCAGCCCCGTCATCCGCGAGGAGGGGGAGGTCGCCTACCGCTGCGTCTCCATCGACTGTCCCGCCCAGGCGGCCGAGCGCCTGCTCCACTGGGTGAGCCGCCCCGTCATGGACATCGAGCTCGTGGGGGACAAGATGGTCGCCGCACTGATCGACGCCGGCCTCGTGCGCGACGTCGCCGACTTCTACGACCTCACCGTCGATCAGGTCGCGGCGCTGCCCACCGGCCGCGTCTACGAGAACGACGTCACCGGCCATCGCGCGGGCGACCCGATCCTGCGCGACGGCGTTCCGACGGGCAGGACGTATCGCACGACGGTGGAGGGCCATCGCGCCGGCGACCCGGCGACGGTCGGCGCCAAGACCGCCGAGAAGGCCGTCACCAACATCCAGGCGAGCCGCTCAAAGCCGTTCTCGCGCGTGCTCTTCGGCCTGGGCATCCGACACGTCGGCAAGTCAGTCGCCGAGGCGCTCACCGCGGCGTTTCCCTCGCTCGAGCGGCTCCGCGCCGCCGACGTGGACGAGATTGCGCAGGTGGACGGCGTCGGGCCGCAGATCGCGACGAGCGTGCACGCGTTCCTGCGCGTGCCGGAGAACCTTGCGGTCATCGAGCGTCTCCGGAAGGCGGGCGTCTCGCTTGAGCAGGAGAGCGTCGCCGACGCGCTCCCGCAGACGCTGCAGGGGCTCACGTTCGTGCTGACCGGCACGCTCGAGCACTGGTCGCGCGAGCAGGCGGGCGAGGCGCTGAAGGCGCGCGGCGCGAAGGTGTCAGGCTCGGTGAGCAAGAAGACGTCCTACGTCGTCGCCGGCGAGGCCGCCGGATCGAAGCTGGAGAAGGCGCGCGCACTGGGCGTGCCGGTGCTTGACGAGACGCAGATGGAGCGCATCCTGGAGGATGGCGCGCTGCCGGACGCTTCGGGCGACGGCGATATGGGTACGAGGGACTAGAACGCACGCGCTGACGCAGGCGCCGCCCACGTCGTGGCGGGCCGACGCCCGTGCGTCGCCGTGACTTCGCACATTTCGAACGGGGGCAGAGGCGCCCGTCGCCAGGAGGGAAGGATGACGTCCATGGCCGATGAGGGTCAGAACACGATTGACACCAAGGGTCTCAAGCAGGAGCACATCGCCGCGAGCCGCTCGGGGGAGGGGCACGCCGTCTCCTTTGACATCGACGGGCTGCCGGACGAGATCTACGTCGGCGACACGGTGGCGCTCGTCCTCTTCGGGCAGTGCCAGAGCGGCTGCAGCCTTGTGAACGACAAGGTGTCGATCACGGACCAGAGCGGCGCCGTCGTCGCGACGTCCACGTTCGTCGGGCAGGAGGATGACCTGGCCTACACGGACAGCATGCTCATCACGGTTCCCGACACGGCCGGTGACTACCAGTACCGCATCATCTACGAGCCCGCGCCGCTGCCGCTGCCCGACGACGGTGGCCCGGCGTTCCCCAATCCGCACAAGCGCAGGGAGCTCCTGCTGGTCCTCACGGTCAAGGAGCATCACGTCGCGCTCTCGACGTGGGGCCTCACCTCGCCGGTGTTCGTGAACGAGACGGTGGAGGTCACCGTCGGCGCTTCCTGCTCGGACGGGTGCTCGCTGGACGGATGCAGCGTGGAGGTCTATGACGCGGAGGGCGCCAAGCTCGCCGCCGGCAAGCTGCTGCCGCCGGAGGAGCCGCGCCCGAAGCTGTGGTGGGCGAAGCTCAGCGCGACCGCCCCTGCGGAGGCCAAGCTGCACCGCTGGGAGGCGCGCTTCGTCGCCGACGGCCTTTCGGTGCCGCACGAGGCGGGCGTCCACAAGTTCTCGTTCGTCGCGAAGGTCCGCCCCGAGCGCGAGTTCAAGGCGCTCGTGATCGACGAGAAGACGCAGAAGCCGCTGCGCAGTGCCCGCGTGGAGATCAAGCCGACCGACGGCGGGAAGGCGCAGTTCGCGAGCACGAACGCGGAGGGCGAGGCGACGATCGGGTGCGCCAAGGGCATGTATGACCTGAAGATCACGTCGCCGAGCAAGAAGAACTTCACCGAGACGCTGAACCTTGAGCCGGGTGACCTGAGCGTGGAGGTTCACATGCAGCCCACGAGCTCAACGGACGATCGGATCCCGATGAAGGTCCTGTCTGGCGGCGCGCCGTCCGCCGCTCCCGCCGAGACGGCGACGACCGAGACGACGGCTGCGCCCAAAGCGTCCAAGGCCGAGTAGCCTCACGGGAAGCTTGAGGGTGGAAAAGCCTTATATATCACGTAAGACTTTAGATTGAAGAACGTTAGGAGGCCCGTCACGCACATGCTCGTGGCGGGCCTCCTGGGTTCTGCGCCATGTGATCAGCGCGGTGTCCATCGCGGTCGCTTGTCGTACAGAGGACCGCTGGGCTGAACAGTCATCACGGCAGCTCAGCTAGGCTGTCTGATAGTCAATCGTACGATGAAGTGAAGCGTTAGGGTTTGTACCTGTCATCATGACGCCTGGGGATGCAGGCCGTCAAGGTACCTCCCGAAGCCATCCTCGGCGTTGGAGGGCGCCACGTCGTTGGCCAGCGTGCGGACGTCCTTCGCGGCGTTGCCCATCGCGACGCCCCATCCCGCAGCCCTGAGCAAGGGCACGTCGTTCATGTCGTCACCGAACGCCATGAGCTGGTCGCAGGACAGCCCGTGCGCCGCGAGCAGCGCACGGGCGCCAGCGGCCTTGTCAACGCCGTGCGGGATGATTTCGATCATCACCCCGCTGGTCGAGCGAATGACGTCCAGCATGGGGTAGCGCACGCGCAGCGCCTCCGCGACGCGCAGGCTCGTGCCGGCGTCCATCGAGCGGCTCACGAACACCTTGTTCGGGAGCGCGCCGCGATCGAGCAGCGCGAAGAGGTCCGCCTGCTCCGGCTCACACCCGACGATCTCCGCCTCCTGCCGGATCGCGGGGGCGTCGGGGTCGCGCACGCACCAGTGCGGGCCGGTGAAGTAGCAGGGCTGCAGCGCCGGCCAGAGACGACCCATGAAGGCGAGCAGGTCGCGCGCGACGTCGCCGGGGATCGTCCGGTCCAGCACGACGGCGCCGGTCTCGTCGACGACGTACGCGCCGCTGTAGCAGACACGCGCGCACGGAACGGCGAGCCGGCGCGCGATGGCGACCGTGCCGCTCGGCATCCGGCCCGTCGCGAACCCGAAGGTGACGCCAGCGCGCGCAAGGCGGCGGATCGCGCGGACGCTGCGGTCCGTGAGCTCGTGGCGAGGGCCGAGCAGGGTCCCGTCGATGTCCGTGAGCAGCGCCCGCACGTCGCGAACCGATCCGTCGGGCATTGTGGTGAGCATGCGCGCATCAGGCCTTTCGCGTCCGCAGGGGGCTAGTACACCATGCCCATCGCCGCGCGAACCTCGTCGAGCGTCGCGTTGGCGACCTCGTTCATGACGCGGTTGCCCTCGTGGAGGACGTCCTTCACGTAGGCAAGGTCGTTCTCAAACTGGTGACGGCGCTCGCGGATCGGGGCGAGGAAGTCGTTCACGGACTGCGTGACGTACGCCTTCAGCGCACCGGCCCCGGCGTCGCCGATCTCCTCCGCGATCTCCACCTCGCTGCGGCCGGTGCACAGCGCGGCCGTCGTGAGCAGCGCGGAGACGCCCGGGCGACGCTCCTTGTCAAACGTGATCCTGCGCTCGCCGTCCGTCTGGGACTTCCTGATGCGCTTCGCGGTCTCCTCGGCCGTCATGGACAGGCTGATCGCGTTGCCGTAGGACTTGCTCATCTTGCGGCCGTCAAGGCCGGGGATCTCGATGGCGTCGGAGATGAGCGCGTCGGGCTCGGGGAAGACCCGCGCCCCGAAGCGCTCGTTGAAGCGGCGCGCGACGGTGCGCGTGATTTCGATGTGCGGCAGCTGGTCCTTGCCGACGGGGACGACGTTGCCCTTGCAGAACAGGATGTCGCACGCCTGGTGGATCGGGTAGGTGAGCAGCAGGCCGGTCAGCGCGTGGCCGGACGCCTCCATCTCGGCCTTGACCGTGGGGTTGCGCTGGAGCTCGGCCTCGGTGACCAGCGACAGGAAGGGGAGCAGCAGCTGGTTGCACGCAGGGATGGCGGAGTGCACGTAGATGGGCGTCTTGGCGGGATCGATGCCACAGGCGAGGTAGTCCATCACCATGTTGTAGACGTTGTCCTGGATGTTCGCCGTCGTGTCGCGGTCGGTGATGACCTGGTAGTCGGCGATGAGGACGCGCGTGGCGACGCCCATGTTCTGCAGGCGGACGCGCTCGCGAATCGTGCCGAAGTAGTGCCCGAGGTGCAGGCGGCCCGTCGGGCGGTCGCCCGTCAGCATCGTGTACTTCTCGGGATGGATCGCGAGGTCTGCCTTGATCTCGTTGCTGCGCTCGAGGCTCGCCTCGAAGCTGCCGACGTTTGGCATGCGTGCTCCTTCGTTCTTGGGCGGATTGTGCGTGATGTCTGGCCGCGTCGCGTCTGGGGGCGCGCGGGCCCTTTGGCGACCGGCGCTCGCTATGGTAGCGCTGACGGCGCGAAATCCTCGTGAGCGCGACCGAACAGTGTTGGTTTATACCTGATGAAGACCGTTCTCGACAACGGTCGTCGGTTATTCTCCCCCTGATACGGGGGACATACAATCATATGCGCGGCGGGCGGCGAGCTGCCAGCCTGTCCGTGAGAGGCGACGACGCGGGAGGACGAGTGCGCATGGGGTCTGACAGAAGGTTCGTCGGCAGGGCATGGCGTGACCTGGCGGGCACGCGCTCCCTGTTCGGAAAGCTGTGCCTGCTCACTTTGCTGCAGGTCGTGCCCGTGATCGGGCAGATGGCACTGCTCGGGTGCGCGATGAGCTGGCTGCGCGAGGCGGCGTGGGGGATGAGGACGCCTCTGCCCAAGCACGTCCTGGGCGCCCAGACACCCGGGTTCTGGTCGCGCGGCGCGAAGGCGTGGGTCGTCATCGTGCTCTACGCGCTGATCGGCACCGCCGCGACCACCCTGCTCGCGGGCTGCCTCTCGCTTGCCGGCTACGAGCTGTCGGGCATGACGATGCACGTGGTGAGCGCCCTGCTCGTCGCGGCGATCGTCGTCGTCTGGATCCTGCTCGTCATCCTGCTCGCGATGGGTCTGGTGCGCCTCGCCATCTACGACCGCTTCTCGACGGCGTGGCAGTGGGGCCAGCAGATGCGCATGGCGGGCGCCGACTTCGGCGGCCTCGTGAAGATCTTCTTCGGGCTGCTGCTGCAGTCGCTGCTCGTCGGTGTCTTCGTGTGCGTCGCCGCCGTGCTTGCCGTGGCGGGTACCGCGTCGCTCGGCGTCCATCTCGCGATGACGGAGATCCTGAGCGGCGCGCTGCAGACCGGCTCCGCCGCGCCCGTCATGTCGGCGGCGACGGCCTTCGGGGCATGGGTGATCGTGCTGTGCGTCGTCGCCTTCGTGCTCTCCGTGCCCGGCACGATCCTGGACCTCGTCGGGTGGCGGGCGCTCGGCACCTGGGCGGCGCTGCTTGACGTGCCCGCCTGGGGCGCCCCGGGCGACCCGCTGCCCGCGCCTCGCGCGTCGCTCGACGCCGCGGCAGCG
>CACZRK010000365.1 GCA_902783515.1 uncultured Coriobacteriaceae bacterium
GCGACCGGCTCGTCGGCGTCACCGAATGCCTCCACGTGCACGCGGGCGCCGCACGTCTGCGGGTAGAAGCCCTCGCGCAGCGCGCGCAGCAGCCCGGCGTCGGCGTCGCGGGCAACCATGACGCTCACGCGCGTCACGTCGTCGCCCTGGGCCTGCGCCTTGGCGCGCGCGCCGGAGACGTTCCTCAGTACGCTCAGAAGGGGACTGCCCATGCGCCGCCATCCTCTCGCATGTCCACCGCGACGCACGCGCCCGCCCTCGCGAGCATGGGAGGCCGCGCGTCGCGTCGTCGGCCCTGACGGTACCACTAACCGGCCTTCGTTTGGTGCGCGGCCACGGAGTGCACCAGACCGACGGTCAGCAGCTGCGTGACCATCGACGACGACCCGTAGCTGATGAACGGCAGCGGGATGCCCGTGATCGGCATGAGCGACAGGCACATGCCGATGTTCTCGAAGGTCTGGAACGTCCACATGACCGCGATGCCCACGCACACGAGCTGCCCGAAGAGGGACTCGCACCGCATGGCGACGCGGATCGTGCCGATGACGAGCAGCGCGAACAGGCCGATGAGCAGCGCCGACCCCACGAAGCCGAACTCCTCGGCCTGCAGGGCGAAGACGAAGTCGGTGTGCGCCTCGGGCAGAAAGCCCATGCCCGCCTGCGTCGCGTTGCCGATGCCCTTGCCCAGCACGCCGCCGGACCCGACCGCGATGAGCGACTGCTGCAGGTTGTACCCCGAGCCCGACGTGTCCGCGCTCGGGTTCATGAAGACGAGCAGGCGGTTCACCTGGTACTGCTGCAGCAGCGCGTGCGAGCCGCCGTAGAGGCTGTTCACGACGATGCCGACGACCAGGGCGGCAATGATGGCGAGCGTGGCGATCACCCAGCTGCGGCGCGGCCCCGCGAACACGATCACGACGGCGCCGGACAGCAGGATGACGAGGCCGGTGCCGAGGTCAGGCTGCAGGAGGATCAGCCCGAACGGCACCGCGAGGACGGCGCAGAGCTTGAGATAGTCCCCCAGGCGGTCGATCGTCCCGCCGTAGCGCGAGGCGAGCGAGGCCATCAGCAGAATCGTGATCGGCTTGCCGAGCTCGGACGTCTGCATCGTGAGGCCGATGCCGGGGATCTGGATCCATCCCGACATGCCGTGGCTCGCGTAGCTCAGGCCGGGCACGATCGGCAGGATCATGAGGATGCAGTCGATGACGAACAGCGGCTTGGCCATGTCGCGCAGGCGCCGGTAGTCATAGCGGTAGAACACGCCCATGGCCACGAGGCCGAGCAGGACGCCGAGCGCCTGGCGTGGCAGCGAGGCGTCGGCGATCGTGAGCGACGCCGAATAGATGACGACGAGGCCGTAGGCGAGCAGCCCGAACGTCGCGAGCAGGACCGGCTTGTCGAACCCGCTCACGAACGCCCGGACGCGCCCGGGGACGCCGCCCGTCGCGTTGCCCTGCATGTTCATCAGGCACCAGCCCCCTCTCCCGTGTTCGGCGCGACGTTTCGCTCCTTGTTGATGGCGATGTAGTCCTGCGGGCCGTTGCCGTACAGCGAGGCGAGAACCTCGGCGCACACGCTCGTCGTGATGTCGCCGCCGCCGCCGCCGTGCTCGATGAAGGACGCGACCACGTACTGCGGGTCCTCCATGGGGGCGACGGCCACGAACCAGGCGTGGGGGTTCGTGAGGTCGTCGCCCGCCTCGCCGGTTCCCGACTTGCCGCCCACGGTGACGGGCACGTTGGCGAAGTACAGATTCATCGTCGCGACTTCGTTGATGACGGCGTACATGGCGCCGTGGATGAACGAGAGGTCGTCCTGGTCGACGCTCACCTGCCGCGCGACGCGCGCCGGGACGCTCGTGACCGTCTCGCCCGTCTGCGAGGAGATGACCTCCTTCAGGACGTGCGGCCACATCTGCGTGCCGTTCATGGCGACGCCCTCAAAGGCGTACGCGAGCTGCATCGGCGTCACGAGCATGTCGCCCTGCCCGATGGCGATGTTCGCCGTGTCGCCCGGCTGCCAGCTGCGGTCGGCGTCGCTGTAGGAGGTGAACCAGTTCCACTTCCACTGCGCGTCGGGCACGCGGCCGGACGACTCGCCCGGCAGGTCGACGCCGGTGGCGGCACCGAGGCCCCAGCGCCGGAACATGCCCTGGATCGCCTCGGGCTGGCCGGAGTAGTAGACGGCCTTCGCGATCTCGTAGAAGACGACGTCGCAGGACTCGGCGATGCCGCGGCGCAGGTCAATGGACTTGTGGCCGTCATGGTTCCAGCACCACTTGCCCGACGAGGCGTCGCCGAAGCCCGTCCACCAGCCGTCGCAGTAGTACGAGGAGTCCTCGGTGCAGACGCCCGCCTCCAGGCCCGCGAGCGCCGTCATGGGCTTGACGGTGGATGCCGGTGGGTACAGGCCGTTGATGGCGCGGTTGAGCAGCGGCGTGTGGGCGTCCGGCGCCTGCAGGCGCGCCCAGAGGTCGCTGCCGATGCCGCCGACGAACGCCGCGGGGTTGTAGTTCGGGTAGCTCGCCAGCGCGAGCACCTCGCCCGTCTTGCAGTCCAGGGCGACCACGGCGCCGCCCGTCGCGGCGTAGTCGAGCGCCCGCGACGCCTCCATGCCGGAGAGGATCGCGTGCTCGGCCGCGCGCTGCGTCGTGACGTCGATCGTCAGGCGTATGTCGCTCCCCTGCTCGGGCTGCACCTCGCTCACGACGCCCGTCACGGTGCCGCTGGCGTTCACATGCACGACGCGCGTGCCGCGGATGCCCTGCAGGACGCTCTCGTACTGCAGCTCGACGCCGCTCTTGCCCACGGTGTCGTCCGTGCGATACGACCCGCCGTTCGCCTCGTCGGCGTTGTACGCCGCGAGCTCGTCGGAGGAGATCGTGCCCGTGTAGCCGAGCAGGTGGCACGCCAGGCTCCCGTTCGGGTACGAGCGCAGCCAGCGCGTCTCCACCGACACGCCCGGGAACTGCCCGGGGTGCTCGGTCACGTAGGCGACCGCCCGCTCCGGGACGTCCACCATGATCGTGCGCAGCGACTGGGCCCCCTCGGTCGTGCTCTGGATCGCGCGACGCACGGCGACCTCGGGCATGCCGATCAGGTTGGAGATGCGGCGCACGACGCGCACGTCGTCGGCGACCGTGGATGTCGCGACGAGCGCCAGGCCCGAGCGGTTGCCCACGAGCACGTTGCCGTTGCGGTCCAGGATCCTGCCGCGCGGCGCCCGCGTGGACACCTCGCGCGTGAGTTTGGCACTCGCCTTCTGCTCGTATGAGGAGGAGTCGA
>CACZRK010000366.1 GCA_902783515.1 uncultured Coriobacteriaceae bacterium
ATGTACTTGAGCAGCGCGAGCAGGTCCTCGTCCTTCGCCTTCGGGTCGATCAGGGCGTCAAGCCCGCCGACGGCCTGGCACACGGAGGTGAGCTCGCCCTTGCTCATCTCCTTCTCGCGCAAGTCGATGTACTGGAACTTGATGCGGCGCTCCTTGAACCAGCGCTCCGCCTTCTTGGAGTCAAAGCTCTTCTTCGTGCCGAAGATCTGTACGTTCATCGTGTCTCGCGTCCCCTCGCGTCCTCGTCGCGCCGGCGGTTCGGTCTCGGCCGGCGCGCGGTCACCATGTATGCGTACATGTTCCGGAACGGGCGCGCGCGGCGCGTCGTCGTCGTGCGCGCCGACCCTCCTCGTCACGGAATATGCAGAAGCATGTCCCCATCTGCCGCCGCGACTACGCGCTCCCGGCGCCGCCTCGGCGCCCCCTCGGCCCCGATCTTCCCGGCGCGCGGTGGCGCCACCTGAGGAGGATGCATGCGTGAGACCGGGCACGTGCCCATGACTGGCGAGCTCGTCGCGCAGGCGGACGGCGCCATGGTGATCCGTGTCGCCGACGTGCCGTTTGAGGTGCGCGTGCCGGCTGCGTTTCTCGGGGTGGCGCGGCGCGTCTTCGCGCCCTATCGCTGCGACGACGTCCCGAGGTTCACGGTGACGCCCGACGACGACCCCGGCTACGCGGCGTACCTGCGCGACATGATCCCGCAGATCGAGGACGCGGAGCTCTACCTGGACCAGATCATGCACGGGACGGCCGCCGGGCTTCTGGACTATGACTGCCTGCTGCTGCACGCCGCCGTGGTCGCGGTCGACGGGCGCGCGTACGCGTTCTCCGCGCCGAGCGGCACGGGCAAGAGCACGCACGTCTCGCTCTAGAGGCGGCACTTCGGCGATCGCGCGGTGATCGTGAACGGAGACAAGCCCTTCCTGCGTCGCGTCGACGGCGCGTGGCTTGCCTGCGCGTCCCCCTGGGCGGGCAAGGAGAACTGGCAGACGCGCGTGAACGTCCCGCGCGGCGGCGTGTGCTTCGTCGAGCGCGGCGAGCACGACGCGATCCGCCCCCTGAACGCCCGCGAGGTGACCGACCGGATCGTGGCGCAGATCGATCCCGCGCTGGACGTGGCGCGCGTGGATCGGCAGCTGCGGCTGATCGACCGCCTGATCAGCAAGGTCTCCTGCTACCTGCTTGCCTGCACCGTCTCGCCCGAGGCGGCGCGGCTTTCGTACGAGACGCTCAGCGGAAAGGAAGACTGGGACGATGAGAGTCAAGCATGACTATCTCCTGCGTGACATGGGGGACCAGCGCCTGGTGATCCCGGTGGGGGAGGAGACGCGGTCGTTCCGCGGCTTCGTGCGCCTGAACGACACGGGCGCCTACCTGTGGGGGCTGCTGGAGCAGGACATGACGCGCGAGGACCTCGCGCAGGCACTGACGCGTCGCTGGGGCGTGGACGAGGCGCGCGTCATCTGGCGGGGTCTACTCTGCGAAGGCTGGGCCTGCGATGAGGCTGGCAAAGAGCACGCGCCCGACGCGCGGGTCCGGCGGCTCGCGCCCGTCTCGCGCGCGTCGGACGCCGCGACCATCCGGCGGATCGTCCGCGTCGGCGGTCGGGACTTTCGCAGCGTGTGGTGGATGGTCGCCGCCGCGCCGGGCGTCCGCGTGACGGGGGGCGACGCCGCCGGCGCCGGCAAGGGCATGCCCCCGCGCGACCCGTCGCCGCGCCCGACGCTCTCGTATCCGGCGTTCGAGCTTCGGCGTGGCGAGGCGCTGGCGCTCACCGGACGGTCCGGCTGCGGCAAGAGCACGCTGATCAAGCTGCTCATGGGCGTGTACGAGCCGTCGAGCGGGACGAGGGTGCTCGTGACCGACGACGGCGCCGAGCGTGCGTACGGGCCGGCGCGGCGCGGGCTGTTCGCGTACGTCCCGCAGGACGACGTGCTCATCTCGGGCACCGTGCGCGACCTGCCGCACGGGCTTGACACGATGCTGGGGGAGCGAGGCGCGGGCCTCTCCGGTGGCCAGGCGCAGCGCCTCGTGATCACCCGCGCCGTCTGCTCGCGCCATCCCGTGATCGTGCTCGACGAGGCCACGAGCGCGCTGGTCGCCCAGACGGAGGCCGAGCTGCTGCGAAACCTCCGCACGCTGGGCGATCGCACGCTGCTCATGGTAACGCACAGGCTAGCGACGATGGCGGCATGTGACAGGAGGGTGGATCTCGGGGGCCAGGAGTGACGAGCGGCGGGGCTGCCGTGCGGCGCCGGCGCGGGCCGTCGGCTCGCGCGGCAGCGCGTGCGGCGATGGCCGAAAGCGCGCAAGGCCCCCGACGCATCCGTTGACGCACCGGGGGACATGCCATCCTTGGCAGACGCCGCTAGAAGTGGCCACCGCCGCCGGTCTCG
>CACZRK010000367.1 GCA_902783515.1 uncultured Coriobacteriaceae bacterium
CGCGACCGCCGGGGCGGGCGCGACCCGCGAGTCCGCCCGGTCGCAGGCGGGCGCCGCGCTGGACCCGAACGCCGACCGCGGCCCGCACGCGCTGGTCATCACGCCGACGCGCGAGCTTGCCACGCAGATAGACCAGGTGGCGCAGACCGTCGCCGCGCAGACCGGCCAGGTCGTGACGACCGTCATCGGCGGCGAGCGCTACGAGAAGCAGATCTCCCGCCTCGCGAGGGGCTGCGACATGCTCGTCGCCACCCCCGGCCGCCTGATCGACCTCATGGAGCAAGACGCCGTCCGTCTCGACCACGTGCGCGTACTGGTGCTGGACGAGGCCGACCGCATGCTGGACATGGGCTTCTGGCCGAGCGTGCGCCGCATCGTCGCCAGGCTGCCGCGCGACCGCCAGACGCTGCTGTTCTCCGCGACGATCTCGGGGGACATCGAGCGCAGCATCCCCTCGATGGTCCACGAGCCCGTGAACGTGGAGATCGCCCGCGTCGGCCAGACCGCCGACACCGTGGAGGAGCGCATGGTGCCCGTCGTGCAGGGGCAGAAGGTGGACCTGCTCACGCACCTCATCGAGACCGACCGCCCCGGGCGCGTCCTGGTGTTCTGCCGCACCAAGCAGCGCGTCGACGCCGTCGCCGCCGCCCTGGAGCGCACCGGCCTCAGCGTCGGCGTCATGCACGCCGACCGCCGGCAGCGCGACCGCGAGCGCGCGCTGGCCGACTTCCGCGCCGGCACGCTGACCGCGCTCGTCGCGACCGACGTCATGTCGCGCGGCATCGACGTACAGGACATCGACTGGGTCATCAACTTTGACGTGCCGATGGACCCCGAGGACTACGTCCACCGCATCGGCCGCACGGGGCGCGCCGGCGAGAGCGGCATCGCGTTCACCTTCGTCGCGCCCGACGAGATCAGCCCGCTGCGCGAGATCGAGTACTACACGCGCAAGCTCATCCCGCTCTGGGAGCCGCCGGACTACACGTTCGCGCAGGGGCGCATCGTCCCCAACCCGAAGCGCTCCGCGAGCCGCGCCCAGCACAGCCTCTTCAGAGGGTCGCGCGGGGGGACGCGAGGTCCCGCGGGCGGCAGGTTCGGTCGCCATCGATAAGTCCGTGCGCCGCGAGGACCCGCGGCGATCCCGACGGCGGGGCCGCGCGACGACGCGGTCCCGCCGCTTTGCATCAGCCTCGCGCCGCTTGCCGCGCGCGTCGCCCGCGCGCGCCACGCCCATACGTCGTGCTAGCACGTCACGCCCGCACGTCACCTAAGGAGTCGCACATGTCACGCATGTCACTGAGAACTCGCATGGTCACCTCCATCGCCGGCGCGACCGTCGCGCTCGGCCTCATGGCCGGGGCGGGGTCGACGGCGCTTGCCGCCCCTGTCTGCGCGATCAGCCCCGCCGACGCAGGCTGCGCGACAAGCGCGACGAACGTGGCGAGCGCGTGCCTCATGGCGGGCACGCGGAGCGCGGCGGCCGTGCCCACGGACCTCTCGACGGCGATCGGGTCGTCCGGCGGCGAGACCGGCGCGTCGGCGGCCGGGGACGTAGCCGGGGACGCGCTCGGCGGTGGGCTGGAGGACGCGCTCGGCGACCTGCTCGGCGCGTCAGGCGCCGGGGACACGCTCGGCGGCGCGCTCGGCGGCGCGATGGACGACGCACTCGGAGGCGACCTGCAGGACGCCGTCAAGGGGCTGCAGGAGCTCGCCGAAAGCGCCGGCGTCAACCTACGCGACCTGGCGCTGATCGCGGCGGAGGGCGTCGACGAGCTCGGCGCGCGGCTCGACGCCGCGATCGCGCAGAGCCAGGGCGTGACGACCGGCACCACCGTCGAGGCGGGCGACGGCGCGATCACGATGAGCGTGGACGAGGGCTGGAAGGCCTACGGCGCCGGCGACGGCTCGTCGTACGCGTACCACCTCTACCTCGGCGACCATGGCGCGCTGCAGACGATCTCCACGCCTGACGTCGTGGATCCCGGGGATCGCGAGGACCTCGTCGATGAGGTCGCGCGCGAGCTTGAGGACGACCTGGGCGACGCCGGCATGACGACGACCGAGGTCACCCACCGCGTCGTGAAGGGCGCGGACGTCTACGACATCGCGTTCGAGACCACCGA
>CACZRK010000368.1 GCA_902783515.1 uncultured Coriobacteriaceae bacterium
CTCGCCTCGCGGCCGATCGTCTCTGCATCGTGTCGCATCATGTGCGCTGCTCTCCCGTCCGTCTCCTCGGCGCCATCCCCGTGCGTCGACGCGCCCCGTGGCCCCGCGCGTGCGTGGATCGCGCGTGCGTCGCGCGCGCGATGCCGCTCGCGTGGGGGCCTATCGTGCGTCGCGAAGAAGTCAGGGATGTTTCGTCGCGGACGCCGGGCGACGTTCGCACAGACCCTCAACCAACGGGCAACATGTGCGACGCCACGCCGAAACGCACACGAAAAGATGAGGCGCACGACGGGGGCGCACGGGCGGAGGGGCGCGGGCGCCGACGGTGGGCGCGAGGGCGCGACGGGGGCGCGGGTGCATTCCTCGAGATGGCCTTCGTCAAGCGGCCGATTCCACGGAAGTCCATTCCTCAAGCACGCAATTCCACGGAACCGCGTTCTTCAAGCAGGTTGGGAGAATTATAATCTACTTCACTATTGTATACGCAGATTAAAAGAGCCATGCTAGGACAATCAGCCCCGATATAATCGTATATTCAAGAGCATACGCACGGCTCTTCTGCTTGATGAAGGCAGATTCGTGGAATCGACCGCTTGACGAAGGCACTTTCGTGGAAACTTGCCGGCGGAGACGGCTCGGGCAGTCGTCGTACGCCACCCGCCCAAGGGACCGCCCGCAATCCCCCGCGCCGCGAAGCGCGATTCGCGCGGAGACACCACGACGAGCAGAGGGCACCGCCGCCCGAGCCGGCGACAGGGCGATCGGACCAGCCGTCCGGCCGGGCTGGCAAGTCCAATCGCCCAGAGCGTCTCGATCGTCCATGAAACCACCCCGCTCTGGACGACGCACGCTCAGAACGGCGCGCGAGACGGCTCCGACGCCGACTGAGGGCGCTAGTGGATCTGGTTGTGCTCGAAGCGGAACGCGGTGTTCAGGTTGTAGTCGTCAAGCAGGTCGGTCGGCATCTCAAGCATCTCCGACGCGTCCTTGGCGACGAGCTTGCGCGCCTCGACCGGGCAGACCATGCCGCACTGGCCGCAGCGCATGCACATGGCGTTCACGGTCGGGTGGTTCGTGTCGTCCATGGAGATGGCAAACATGGGGCAGCGGTCCACGCAGGCGCCGCACTGGATGCAGGCGTCCCGGTCGTACACCAGGTTGTAGTGGCTCGTCTGCGGGTAGGCGTTCGCCGCGGCGCACGCCTCGGGGCCGGCCGCCACGTAGGCGGAGAGGATGCCGCAGCAGTCACCATGGCAGGAGCAGATGATCTCGCTGCCCTTCGTGTAGCAGCTCTGCAGGATCATGCCCTCGTCGACGCTGCGGCCGAGAATCTCGTACGCCTCGTCCTTGTCGATCTGGCGGGCGGCGTCGCGCTCGATGTAGTACTGCGCCTCCTCGCCGAAGATCATGCACGTCTCAAGCGGATGACCGCACACGGGGGTGTGGAAGTCCTTGAGCTCCTGAGTCCCCATCGCCGGCGGCTCGTCCTGACCGGTGAGCTTCATCGTCATGAGTCGGCACTGGCACGGAGCGACGGCGATGTAGTCGTTGCGCTCGATGATCTTCTTGTAGTCGTCGCCGATGATGATCTTCTCGTCGGCCACGACCTTCTCGTCGCACGGAATCGCGTAGTAGAACGGGGTGCCACCCGTCATCATGCCCTGCTGCGCGTAGGTCGGCGTGAGGTAGGAGTTCACGAAGTCGTCGAT
Organism: uncultured Coriobacteriaceae bacterium; assembly: GCA_902783515.1. Classification (GTDB taxonomy): domain Bacteria; phylum Actinomycetota; class Coriobacteriia; order Coriobacteriales; family UMGS124; genus CAIFEU01. Next base: position 1,710 of record CACZRK010000368.1, read on the forward strand.
CCATCCCTCGTCGCCGTAGTAGCTGGGCCAGTTGTACTCGAACATGCCGTGGACGGCCGCCACCTGATGGAAGTAGGCGGTGCCGGCGCGACGGGCGCGCCAGAGCAGGCCGCGGTCGGCGAGGTCCTCGCACAGGGCGAGGCAGTCGGCCTCGTCGCGACCGGAGCACTCGGCGAACTCGGACGCGGTGAAGAGCGTGCCGAAGGGCATCTCCAGGTACGCCTGGGCCTCGTTCTCGGTGAACAGGCGCTGAAACCAGTCAAAGGAGTGGTCGTCGAGCGGGGCGTCGCCCGCGCCGAGGCCGATCGAGTACACCAGGGAGCGAAGCTTGTTCCACACGGCAGGCACGACGGTGCCGTCGCTCTTGGTGTAGTCGCCGAGCGAGTCGAGGAGCTCGGCGCGCATCTTGTTCGCCTCGGCGAGCGACAGGTAGCTGCCGCCCTTGACCTCGACGTCGGCGGGCGTCCACTTGGTGCCCTCGCCGACCTTGACGTCAAAGGCCGGGCCCGTGGTCGCGCCGGCGGGTGTCGCCTGGCCATCGGCCGCGGCGGACCCCGCGGCGTCGACCTTGGCGGAGGCAGGCGCCTCGCTAGCGAACGCGGTGGCACCGATCATGCCCATCGCGCCCATGGCCCCGATGAACGTACGACGGCTCATGTCTTCCATGTGTGTGTCCCTTCCCCATCTCTCCGCATGCGCGCGGCGTCGCGACGGCGCGGGGCGCGCGAAGGCGTCGCGACGGCGATGGCGCGGATGTCCCTGCTCGCGTCAAACGACGCGCATGTCGCGTCGGCCCCCTTCGCGCCCCCGTGTCGCCCCGTGGCGCCCAAGCGATTGAACGCGACGACGGAGCGCGGCGCCATGGGACATCCACCTCAAAGAGGCACTGGGACGGATGTCCTAGTCGTCTGACGAGCAGGTACAATGCACGGAGAGACATGGGGAGAGACATGGGAAAGCGCACGGTCGCGTCCGCGCGGACCGCACGACGCGCCACCGCGCCATGATGACGATGCGCGCGACCGCCATGAGGGGGAGCCAACCGCACATGATCGAGAGCAAAGCGAGGGATCGTGACGGAGCGCGATCAGGCGCGCGGTCGAGTGGCGAGGTCGTGGCGCTCTGCGTGGGGTTCGGGCTCCTCCTCGCCTATGCCCCCATCGGCACCGTCGGCACCGCATGCATCACGTCGATAGCTGGCGCGGATCGCCTCGTCCTCGCGTCACGCTGCGCCTACTTCGTCGCGCTCGCACTCGCCCTGCTGCTTCTAAAGGCGCTGCGAAAGGACCATCTCCTTGACGACCGCGTGCTGGCCGGAATGTCCTTCGTCGGCGTCAGCGCCGCGTATGCGCTCCTCTACCTCGTGGGCACCAGGCCGGGCCTGCAGGCCGTGGCGCTGCTCGCGTTCGCCGTGGTGGCCGGCGCTGCGTCGGCGGTTCCGCTCGCAGGAATGGTCGAGGGGTTCATGTCGACGTACCGGCGGCGCGGCAGCGGCGTCTGCATCTCGCTCGTCGCGGCAAGCTCGCTCGTCTCCGTCGCCTGCGCGCTGCTCGTGAACGGCGTGACGGTAAGGGCCGACGCGCGCTCCGCCTGCGCCTGCCTCGTCATCGTCGCCGTCTCCGCCATCTGCTACGCCCTTGTCTCCCGCGACAATCGGGTGCGGCCCTCGTCGACTGCCCCTGGACAGCATCCGTCCGAGTTCCGCGCGTCCATCTATATTCGCGTCATCATGGTCGCGCTCGGCGTCGTCTGGGCGCTCGCGTACAGTCTGAGCGCGCACCTCGGGTTCGGCGTCGAGGCCACGGGCCCCGCCACGCTGGGCATCTACGCGAGCGGTGTGGTTATCGACGTCGCGATCATCGCCCTGTGCTGGAACTCGCGCATCCTCGCGCGGCTGCGCTTCGGTCTGCTCATGCGCTGGATCCTCGTCGTAATGGCCATAAGCTGGGCGTTCATGCCCACCGTCGCCGCCGCCGCCGCACCTGTCGCCTGCTTTCTGTGCGCGATGGGCTACCTGCTGATCATCGCCTGCGGCTGTCTGCTCGTGCTCGAGGTCGCGCGCGACCACGGTCGCACGGTGACCACGGTGCTCGCCTCGTGCCTCGGATGGGCCACGCTCGGCGACGTGATCGGGACGCTTGCGTTCGGGGCGTTTGTCGGCGCCGTTCATGACGCATTGCTCGCGTACTCGCTTGTCTCGGCGATCAGCGTCGCCGCCCTCGCGCTCACGGGGCCCTTTCTCCCAAGCGTCGGCAGCGCCGCCGCGGACTTCGCGCAGTCGGCGCTGCCGGAGAACGAGGGGCTCGACGCCCGGATCGCCCTGCACAAGCGCTCGCTTGCAACGTCGCGCGGGCTGAGCGCCCGCGAGGCCGAGGTGCTGGACCTGATCGTCGCCGGCCTGTCCCGCAAGGAGATCGCTCGTCGTCTCTCCGTCAGCCCAAGCACGGTCAAGAACCACACCACGGCCATCTACCGAAAGGCGGGCGTGCATTCGGCCCGCGAGCTCAGCGCGCTGCTCGCGGGCAGGGACATCGACGACGACGCCAGGAGCCAGACGAGCGCTCATGCGAAACCCGCACACGTCCCCACGAACGAAGGATGACCCATGGCCACATGTCAGCCCCATACGCCGCACGCGCCGACACTCGCCTCGACCCTCCCTGCGAACGCGACGTCTGTCTCGGTTGCCTCGCTTGACGCATCCGCCCCAAACGCCCGCGCGACGCCCGACGCCCCGGTGGCTCCCGCGGCCATGGACACGAGTCGCCTGCGCCGCATGCTCGGCGACGAGGGCGTGGCGAGGCTCGCGGCGGCGCGCGTGCTCGTCGTCGGCCTCGGCGGTGTGGGCTCGAGCTGCGCGGAGGCGCTCGCCCGCGCCGGCGTCGGCCACCTGTCGGTCGTCGACAAGGACGTCGTGGAGCCGAGCAACGCGAACCGGCAGGCGCTCGCGTTCCAGAGCACCATGGGGCGCCCGAAAGCCGAGGTCATGCGTGCCATGATCCTGGACATCAACCCGGCGGCGGACGTCAATGCCCGCCGGATGTTCGTCCAGGCGCACAACGTGGCCGAGGTCTTTGACCCGCGGCCTGACTTCGCGGTGGACGCCGTGGACTCGGTCGCCCCCAAGCTCGCGCTCGCCCAGTACGCCTTCCAGCACGACGTTCCCCTCGTGAGCGCCATGGGCGCCGGCAACAAGTACGACCCAACGCGCTTCGAGTTCGCGGACATCGCGCAGACGAGCGTCTGCCCGCTCGCCAAGGCCATGCGGCGCGAGTGCCGCCGGCGCGGGATCGGTCGGCTGCGTGTGCTCTACTCGCGGGAGGAGCCGCTCCCCGTGCCGCTCGCGCCGGGCGGGACGCGTGGCGACCGCTCCAACATCGGCACGATGAGCTACATGCCCCCGATCATGGGACAGATGATCGCGGGCGACGTCATCCGCGCGATCCTCGGGCTCCCGCGCGCCTAGC
>CACZRK010000369.1 GCA_902783515.1 uncultured Coriobacteriaceae bacterium
CGCGAGTCGGGCGCCAAGAAGGTCGCCCTGCTGGAGAAGAGCGCCATCGTCGGCGGCTGCACCAACTTCTCCAGCTCGGGCATGAACGCCGCCGGCACCAAGTACCAGCAGGCCGCGGGCGGCGACGCCGCGACCGACACCGTGGACCTGTTCATCTCCGACACGATGACGGGCGGCCACGACTGGAACAACAAGGACCTGGTCACCAAGATGTGCACCGACTCGGCCGCCGGCATCGACTGGCTGGACCAGCACGGCATCACGCTGTCCGACGTCACCACGATGGGCGGCGCCTCGGTGCCGCGCTGCCACCGCCCGGCCGACAAGAGCGCCGTGGGCGCCTACATCGTGCCGCTGCTCGAGGCGCTCGTGGAGGGCGACGACGGCATCGACGTCATGATGGAGACCGACGGCACCGGCCTGCTCAAGGACGAGTCCGGCAGGGTCTGCGGCGTCACCGCCACCGACAAGGACGGCAAGGAGCTCAGGCTTGACGCCGGCGCGGTCGTCATCGCCACCGGCGGCTTCGGCGCGAACTTCGACATGATCGGCGTGTACCGCCCCGACCTGGTGGACTTCGTGACCACCAACGCCAGCGGCAGCCAGGGCGAGGGCATGAAGATGGCCGCCCGCGCCGGCGCCGCGCTGCTGCACATGGACCAGATCCAGACGCACCCGACCGTCTACCAGGAGAACGGCGCGCTGATCGGCGAGGCCGTCCGCGGCTCGGGCGCCATCCTGATCAACGAGGCCGGCGACCGCTTCACCAACGAGATGGGCACCCGCGACGTCGTGAGCCAGGCCGAGCTCAAGCAGCCCGACGGCAAGGTGTGGCTGGTCCTGGACCAGGCGCTCTACGACAACACGCCCGTCGTCGCCAAGTACGAGGCGCGCGGCTTCACGGTGAAGGGCGACACGCTGGAGGACCTGTGCGGCCAGCTCGGCGTCGACGCCGCCGAGGCGCAGGCCACGCTCGACGCCTACAACGCCGCCGCGGCCGCCGGCGGCGAGGGCGACCCGTTCGGCCGCAAGACCGGCCTGGCCGCGCTGGAGACCGCGCCGTTCTACGCGATCCCGGTCGGTCCCGGCATCCACCACTGCATGGGCGGCATCATGGTCGACGCCGACTCCCAGGCGCTGACGATCGACCGCGAGAAGATCCCGGGCCTGTTCGCGGCCGGCGAGACCACCGGCGGCATCCACGGCGCGAACCGCCTCGGCGGCAACGCGGTGTGCGACATCGTCGTCTACGGCATCAACGCCGGCAAGAACGCCGCCGCCGCTGCCGCGAAGGCGTAAGGCTGTCGCAGGCACGTCGCGAGGGCGCCTCGCGCGTCCCTCGCGGCTGACGCGCGGGCGACGCGCTCTCACGTGCTCACGAAAAGGGCCGTCCCATCTCAGGCGAGGTGGGGCGGCCCTTTCCTGTGGCTATCACGGCGTGCGATGGCGTGCGTCAAGAAGGCACGCCGCTCCCCCGTGTGGCATGGGCGAGCGATTTGGGGTATAGTTGATGCACCGGCGACGTCCCGCAGGTCCCTTTGGCTGGGTGCGGGCGGCACGGTTACGTTACTGACCAGAAGTCTTGCCAGGGGCTTCTGGTCCTATTTGTTTTCGGGGCCGTTCTCCCCCTTCCGCGCTTCCCGCTGCGTTTTCCGTTTCTTGATGAGCAAGGCCGCCTTCTCGACGATCGCCATGGCGAACAAGCCGATACCTGCGACTTGCGTCAGCAATTCAAGCAACTTTTGTAACATGGCAAACACCCTCCCATTTGTGGTGAGGTGTCGCCCGCATGCGTTCCGTCGCCAGTGCGAGGAGTATGGTATCAGGCGAGGACGATCCGCCTAGAGCGGCGAGACTGGCCCTGCGCGTTCGGCCTGTGCTCGCATGTGGGCAGGCGCGAGCGTCGTGCCTATGATTTGCGCAGTTGCGCGCCCCTGCGGCCGAACGCATGCATGGTGGCTTGCCAAAGCGGGCGGTCTGCAGCCACGAGCCGAAAACCACAACGGATACATGCATTCTGAGGTGTAAACGGGTGACGGTTATTGCAACCGGTGGATAACGATGCATTTCGACAGACGTCGGGCTCTGTCAAGGTCATGCCCGATCACCATGCCATGGATGGTGTCGCGCTCGACACACCCCGCGCGTATGGCGTGTATGGTGCGCACGCAGAAGGACCGTCCCATCTCAGGCGAGGTGGGGCGGCCCTTTCCTGTGACGATCACGGCGTGCGATGGCGTGCGCGGGACGGGCTACTCGGCCTCGTCGTCCTTGGCGGCCTCCGCTGCGTACGCCTTCGCAGCGTCAAGCAGGGCGTGCAGCGAGGCCATCTTGTCGGCGTTGGTCGCCGCGGGGCCCCAGTCCTGGTCGTTCGGGCGCGGCATGTGGCCGCCGCCGAGGACGTGCACGTGGAAGTGCTTGACCGACTGGCTGGCGTCGTCGCCCGTGTTGATCAGGCAGCGGTAGCCGCACTCGGTCAGGCCCTTGATCTCGGCGATCTTCTTGACCGTGGCGAGCACGTGGCCGAGCAGCTCCTCGGGGACGTCGTCGCCGACGTTGGCGTAGTGCTCCTTGGGGATGATCAGCGTGTGAACGGGCATGAGGGGCTCCATGTCGTCAAACGCGAGCACCTGGTCGTCCTCGTACACGACCTTGGTCGGGATCTCATGGGTCGCGAGCTTGCAGAAGATGCAGTTCTCATCATGCATGGGAAAGCTCCGTTCCTCGTCGTCGATGGCTTGCGCGCGTGCCGGCGGGCGTCTTGACGCCGCGGTGACGCGCCTGATGGGCGATGACGCACGACGGCGCGTCCCATCGGCCACAAGGATACCAGCGCGTCACCGCGCGTGACGAATCTGGCGGCATCTCCACCGTTCGTCGCGGCCGCCCTTCGCGGCAGTGGCGCGCTGGTCACGGGACGCGATGGTTGCGCGCGGCGATGCGAGCTACCGCATGCTACCGCGCGCAACCATCATGATCGGGTCGCGTCCCGGGTCGTGCCCTCCTCGCTACTTGTCCCAGCTCTCCAGCTTGGCGGCGTTCTCGCCGGCGATGCGGCCGAAGACGACGCTCTCGGCGTTGTTGCCGGCGCCCTGGTAGATCAGGCCCCAGAAGGAGCCCAGTTCGCCGGCGCTGTAGAGACGCGGGATCGGGTCGCCGAAGACGTCCAGCACCTGCGCGGCGTCGTTGCGGTGCGGGCCGCCCTGGGTGTTGAACATCGTCGGGTACGTGGGGATGGCGTAGAACGGCGGGGTGTCCAGCGGCGCCGAGGAGGCGTTGTCGCTCTCCTCGTTCTTGTACTGGGTGTTCTCGACGTGCTCGACGGGACGGCCGAAGAGCGTGTCCTCGCCGGCGGCGACGTCCTCGTTCCACTTCTCCACGGTGGCGACCAGCGTGTCGGGGTCGACGCCGATCTTCTCGGCGAGCTCGGCGATGGTGTCCGCCTTCATGACGTAGCCCTTGTCGACCTCCTCCAGGTTGTCGTCGCTCCACAGCGGGGTCTTCACGGCCTTGCCCATCTGGCGGGCGGTCTCGTCGTAGATACGGTAGGCGGGGATCGCGTCATAGTCCAGGGTCTGCGCGTTGTAGGCGTCCACGGCGAGCAGGCCGGCGTGGTTCTCCACGCCCTTCTCGTTCACGAAGCGCTTGCCCTGCTTGTTGACCCAGATCGTGGACGGCTGCAGCACGCCGTTCAGGAAGCCGTTCGGGTAGTCGTCGCAGTGGAAGCCCAGGGCGCAGCTCACGCCGTTCATGTGCCAGATCTCGGCGCCCACGCCCATGGCCATGCGCACGCCGTCGCCGGTGTTTCCCGTGCTGCCCAGCGCGTAGATCGGGTAGCCCTTCACGTGGTTCTGGAGCATCTTCTCGTCGTACTCGTAGCCGCCGGTGGTGAGGATGACGGCCTTGCGGGCCTTGACGTTGATGTCAGCGCCGTCCTGCGTGGTGGCCACGGCGCCCACGACCTCGCCGGCGGCGTTCGTGAGCAGACGCTTGGCGGGGGTGGAGAGCATGACCTGGATGCCGCGCTCGGACACGGCGTAGTCGTAGACGGCAAACAGGTCGGCGCCGGTGTGGCCCGTGCCGGTGGTCTTGTCCTCGGTGTCGGCCACGACGCCGTACTTCTGCTGGGAGTCGGCGCCCTCCACGCTCTTGTAGCTCGCGCCGCCGTAGACGGCCATCTGGGTGCCGGGCTTGAGCGAGCAGACGAAGTCCACGTTCTCCACGGAGCGGTCGGCGAAGACGCGGACGAGCGACTCGTCCATCTCGGAGTGCGAGATGTCAAAGAGCTTCGTCATGTACGTGTAGGCCTGGTCCTTGTCGGTGGGGCACAGCACGCCGCCGCCAGACATCATCGTGTTGCCGCCGCCGATGCCCTGCTTCTCCAGGACGAGGACGTCGGCGCCCGCGTCGTGGGCGGCGATGGCGCTCACCGCGCCCGCGCCGCCGTAGCCGATGACGAGGACGTCGCACTCCTTGTCCCACGTCGTGTTGTCGGCGACGGCCGGCTGCGCCTGGGCGGGCTGGGCGACCATGGCCGCGCCGGCGGCGACGCCGGTTGCTGCGATCGTCGAGACGAAGCTGCGGCGGGAGATCTGGTTCGTGCTGTTCGCGCTCATGTGGTGCCCCTTTCGGCGTGCGCGCTGCCCGGTGGCGACGCGCGAGGATCGTGGTGGGCCCGCCGCGCCGCCCGTGTGCCGGGCGCCGCGTGGGTCTGTGCGTCTGCCATGGTGCTCGTCGGCGCCGCTGCCCTCAACGCCACGAACGTGGGGGTTCTTGCGATTGCGGGCGGCGACGGGCGAGGGCCGCAGCATGGTCGCGATGGCGCCGCGCAACCCCACGGACGGTGGGGTCTTCGCAACGGTGCAGGTGAGAGGCGGTGCTTGCGATTGTGGGCAGCCAAGGGGGCCAGGAGGTCGAGAAGGTCGGGCGCCCAAGGGCGACCAAGTGCGCCTAGGGGTGACCGGGCGACCGGCTCCGGCTGGAGCGCGGGGCGGGGC
>CACZRK010000370.1 GCA_902783515.1 uncultured Coriobacteriaceae bacterium
CGAGGAGGTCACGGTCACGGGATTCGACCCCGACCACCTGGACATCCCGCTGCGCAAGATGGAGATGATGGGCATCCCGCTCACGCGCCATGCCGACGGCGTGACCGTCTCCCGAGCCGAGCATCTGCGCCCGACCGACATCCAGACGCTCCCGTACCCTGGCTTCCCGACGGACATGCAGGCGCAGTTCATGACGCTTGCGACCATGGCCGACGGCAACAGCTTCATCACGGAGAACGTCTTTGAGAACCGCTTCATGCTCGTCGCCGAGCTGGCGCGCATGGGTGCGAACATCTCGGTGCAGGAGCGCCATGCGCTCATCAAGGGGCCGTCGCGCCTCTCGGGAGCCCAGGTCGCCTCGCCTGACCTGCGTGGCGGCGCCGCGCTCGTGCTTGCGGGTCTCGTCGCGGACGGCACGACGCTCGTCTCCAAGACGCACCACATCGCGCGCGGCTATGAGCGGTTCTGCGAGAAGCTGCGCTCGCTTGGCGCGGACTGCGCGCACGTGGAGATGCCTGACATCGACGACGACTAGGCGCTGGGCGCGTCTCGCGGCCGCGGGCCGATTGGGTGGCGCGCACCCGACAGCGCGAAGAGAGGGCCGCCCTCGGCACGATGCCGGGGACGGCCCTTCTCATGTCCATGTGACCGCGACGCCGCAGGGTGCGCGCCACGTATCGAGGGTGGGCGCACTAGCGCGTCGCGAAGATGCCCACGAGGCGCTGCAGCACGTCCACCATGCCCTCAAGCGCGAAGACGGGGAGGAACTCGCGCACGCTGTGATAGTTGTAGCCGCCCGTCGCGAGGTTGGGGCAGGGGAGGCCGCGCAGCGAGAGCTGCGAGCCGTCCGTGCCACCGCGCACGGGCACGACCTCGGGCTCGTAGCCGCAGTCGGCGAAGGCCTGCTTGGCGCGGTCGACGAGCTCCATGTGGTCGCGGATGACCGACGCCATGTTGTAGTACTCGTCGTGCAGGTCGCACGTCACGCGATCCTCCCCGAGGCGCGCGTTCATGAACGTGGCCGCGTCGCGCATGAGCTGCTTGCGCTGCTCAAAGCGCTCGCGGTCATGGTCGCGGATGATGTAGCGCGCCGTGGCGCTCGTGCAGGTGCCGCTGACGCCGTGCAGATGGAAGAATCCCTCGTAGCCCTCCGTGTGCTCCGGGCGCTCCCAGGCGGGCAGCATCGCGTCGTACTCCTCAAAGAGGTGCAGCGCGTTCACCATGATGTCCTTGGCGCTGCCGGGATGGATCTCGTGCCCGCGGAAGTGCACGTCGGCGCTCGCGGCGTTGAACGTCTCGAACTCGACCTCGCCGATCGGGCCGCCGTCCACCGTGTAGGCGACCTCGGCCCCGAAGGCGTCCAGGTCAAGGAGGCTGCAGCCGTGCCCGATCTCCTCGTCCGGGGCGAAGCAGAGCGCGAGGCGCGGGTGCGGGATGGACGGGTCGGCGGCCAGGCGCGCGGCGAGCTCCATGATCTCGGCGACGCCGGCCTTGTCGTCAGCGGCGATGAGCGTGGAGCCGTCGCTGCAGATGATGTCCTTGCCCGCGAGCTCCTCAAGGCCGGGGGTGTTCTGCTCGTTGATCGTGATCGGCGTCCCGTCCACGACGCCGAGCGTGAGCTCGCCGCCCTCGTAGCGCACGACGCGCGGGTTCACGCCATGGGCGGGGGCGTCGGGGCTCGCGTCGATGTGGGCGATGAGCCCGAGGCAGGGGAGGTCCTCGGCGCCGGCGGAGGCGGGGACGTGCGCGGTCACGTACGCGTGGTCGTCAACGGCGGCGTCGGCGTACCCGAGCGCGCGCAGCTCGTCACAGAGCAGGCGCGCAAGGTCAAACTCCTCGGGGTTCGAGGGCGTCTGCGTCTCGTTGTTCGGGTCGGAAGGCGTGGCGACCTTCGCGTAGCGGATGAAGCGATCGACGACGGTGCTCATGCAATGTCTCCTTTCAGGCGCGCCGCCCCATCGGTGTGTGACGGGGCGACGCGACGTGCGATGGTGTGGTGTGGCCATGCGGCGCGGCCGTGCGGCCCGGGGCGCCGCCTGCGATCAGCGCTCGCGCGCGAGCCAGGAAAGGACGCTCGACTCAACGCCCTCCGTTGTGCCGTCGACGACGGTCGTGAAGCGCCGCGGCGCGTCCGCGAGCGCGTCGATGCCCGCGGGGACGGTCGTCCCCGTCGCGCGCGCGATGCGCCGGTCCAGCTCGATGCCACTCAGCGCCGCGACGTCGTCGGGCAGCGGGTCGGCGCTCGTCAGGCCGTGCAGGCCGCGCCACACGTTCGGGCCGAACTTCGCCCAGTGGGCGGTCGAGGCGACGAGCACCGGGCGATCGCCGCGCAGGCGACGCGCGACCTGGATGGCAACGGCGGTGTGCGGGTCGGCGAGATATCCCGTCTGCTCGTAGATGGCGCCGATGGCGGCCAGGCAGTCGTCGTTCGTGACGTAGTCGGCGGCGTAGAGCGCCTGCAGGCGCGCGAGCGTCTGCGCATCCACCTCAAAGCGGCGCACTGTCGCGAGCTGGGCCATCCAGCCCGAGACGCGCGCGGCGTCACGGTCAGTGAGCTCAAAGAGCTGACGCTCAAGGTTGGAGCTCACGAGGATGTCCATGGAGGGCGAGGGCGTGAGATGGAGCGCGCGGTCGCTGACGTCATAGACGCCCGTGTTGATGAAGTCGGTGAGGACGTTGTTCTCGTTGCTCGCGCACAGCAGGCGCGCGATCGGCGCGCCCATCTGCCGCGCGTAGTAGGCGGCGAGGATGTTGCCGAAGTTGCCCGTCGGGACGCAGACGTCGATCTCCTGGCCGCGCCGCACGCTGCCGGCGGCCACCATGTCGGCATACGCGGAGAGGTAGTAGACGATCTGGGGCATGAGGCGGCCCCAGTTGATGGAGTTCGCGCTGGAGAGCGCCACGTGGTGCTCGGCGAGCAGGCGCTCGTTGAAGGCCGCGTCGGCGAACGCGCGCTTGACGGACGTCTGGCAGTCGTCAAAGTCCCCGCGGGCGGCGAAGACGGCCACGTTGTCGCCGCGCTGCGTCGTCATCTGGCGCAGCTGCACGTCGGAGACGCCGCCGTCCGGGTAGAACACGGCGATGCCCACGTGCGCGCGGCCGGCGAAGCCCTCGAGCGCGGCCTTGCCGGTGTCGCCCGAGGTGGCGACCAGGATCAGGTGGTCGTGGTCCAGGGTGCCCGCGGCGCGCATGGCGTCGGTGGCGTACTCGAAGAAGCGCGGGAGGCACTGCAGCGCCATGTCCTTGAACGCCGAGGTCGGACCATGGAAGAGCTCCAGCACGTGCAGGCCGTCACCCAGCGGCACGACCGGCGCGACGCGCGGGTCGTCAAAGTTGTCGGCGTACGCCTGGGCCATGAGGGCGGCGACGTCGTCCGCGGGAACGTCGATGTCAAATGCCTGGTAGACGCGCGCGGCACGCTCGCGGTAGGGCAGCGCGGCGAGGGCGCAGATCTCGTCCAGCGAGAGCCGCGGGATGCGCTCGGCGACGAACAGGCCGCCGCCGGGGGCGATGCCCTTCACGATCGCCTCGGTGAAGGTCAGGGGCTCCCGGACGTTGCCGCGGGTGTCGATGAATCTGTTCATGTCTTCCCTCCGTGTGGCAGGGTTTGGCCTATCCGCACCATCATCGCCCGCGCATGCTGCAGGCGTGTTACCTCCACGACATGGCCATGACGCGCGACGGATACGTCGCGCGTCGGCGCGCCGCGTGGGACGCGCGCGGGCGCGCCGCACGACGCTCACGCCTGCAGCGCACGCTCCAGCACGACGTCGCGCGCGCACTCTGCGGGGGTGAGGGGCACGCGCACATCAGGCGCAAGCCCGACGCCGCGCATCCCGTGGCCGTCGGCGCACGCCTTCGTCTTCGTCATCGGGTAGACGAGGATGAAGCGGTCCTCGAAGGCCATCGCGAGCGGGTTCGAGTAGTCAAGGCCGCCGCAGGTCGCGCGCCCGACCGTCAGCGTGCGAGCGGAGGCCGAGACGGTGCGCACGAACCACTCGGCGGCGTCGGCGGTCGTGACGTCCGTCAGCAGCACGAGGCGCTGGCCGGCGGGCGCGGCGGGGATGGGGAGGTCGTCGGGGGTCACGGTCTCCTGGACGTAGCCGCGGTCCAGGTTCTCGCGCACGACGCGCTCGCTGTCGTCCATCCACGCGCGCGTCGCGTCGTCCACGGCGTCTGGCCGCGCATCCGCGAGGGCGCGCAGCTGGGCGACCTGCGCCAGGCGGCGCCGGCAGTTCGCGGGGCTGTAGTTCGTGAGCACCTGCTCGGGCGCCTGCACGTCGCGCAGGTTGGTCGCCTCGTCAAAGGCGTAGGCGAGCAGCGGGTAGGCGTTGGCCTCGGCGCCGCCCGCGCAGGAGCGCAGGTCCATGACGAGGCGCGGGGCGCGCGCGACCTCGTCGGCGTGCGCGCGCAGGACCTCGGCCGCGGCGTCGTCGTCAAGCTCCGTCACCGTGAGCACGAACGTGCCGTCCCCCAGCGTGCGCCCGGCGCACGGATCCGCCGTGCGGGCGTCGATGGGGTAGAGGCGCATCCGCAGGCGCGCGGTCGAGCCGTCGGCGTGGCGCACGTCAACGTGCGACGCGTCGGCGAGGACCGCCTCCCACCGTTGTCGCTCGGGGTCCTCCGACCCCGTCGGGTTGCCCGCCATGCGCGCCAGGCAGTCGTCGGGCGCGAGGCCGCCGATCGCGACGACCGCGTCGCCGACGCGCAGGCGCCCGTCCTCGCGCACGCGCGTCACGAGCAGCTCGTCGCCGCAACGGCGGACGTCAAAGCCGCAGGTCTGCGGCGTGTAGCTGCAGTTGGGGCCAGTCAGCAGGCACACGTTGTGGTCAGCGAGCCCGGCGATGCGCCGGGAGAGGTAGCGAAAGAACGTGCTGTCGTACAGCGCATGGCTGCGGGCGGCGCGCTCGACGAGGCGCGCCCAGTGTGCGCCCTGCCCGTCGTCGCACTCCGGCATCCCGGCATAGTCGTTCTCAAGCGCCTGCAGGATCTGACGGGCGGTCTGGTCGAGCCGAATGGTCATCTTGCGCGTCTCCTGTGCGTGTCTGCAGAGCCCTCGCGGGCCGTGTCTGCTGATGGCGTCCCGAACTCGAGCGGCCGGACGCCGCCCGTGACTGCTATCCTACACCCATGACACGCACGCACGCGACGGCCCGCCCGCGTCGCGCCGTATCCGCGCACGCCGCGGGACGGGCGCCCGGTGCGGTGACGCCACGTGGGGAAGACGACGAAGGGGTAGCCACATGACAGAGGAGCAGGACCGCGCGCAGGCGTCGGCCGCGCGGGCGGGGGAGCCGTCGCCGCAGGCAGGGACGACGGGCGCCCATGAGGCGCAGGACGCCCGCGCCGGCGCGCACGACGGGCGCGAGCTGACCGCCGCGAACGAGGACTATCTGGAGGCGATCGTCATCCTGGAGCAGTCCAGCCGCTACGAAGAGATTCGCTCGGTAGACATCGCGAACCTGCTCGTCGTCTCCAAGGCGAGCGTGAACAAGGCGCTCGCCTCCCTGCGCAACGCCGGCTACGTGGAGCAGGAGCGCTACGGCCGCGTCACGCTGACCGAGGCTGGCCGCGCGTACGGCACGGACCTGTGGGGGCGCCACCAGACCCTGCGCCGCTTCCTCGTCAAGGACCTCGGCGTGGACCCCGAGCTCGCCAACGAGGAGGCGTGCCGCATGGAGCACTCCGTCTCCAGCGACACGGTGCGCCGCCTGCGCGAGTTCCTGGACCGCGAGCACGGCGCGGACGGCGAGGGCGAGACCAGCTCGCGCGACGCGATCCGTGACGGCGTGACGGTCAAGTTCGAGAAGTAGGGTCGGGCGATCGAGAGGGTCGGGCTCGCCCCGGCGCCCGCGGGCGCCGGGGCGAGCCCGACCCTCTCGATCGCCCGACCCTACTTCTCGAACTTGACCGTCACGCCGTCACGGATCGCGTCGCGCGAGCTGGTCTCGCCCTCGCCGTCCGCGCCGTGCTCGCGGTCCAGGAACTCGCGCAGGCGGCGCACCGTGTCGCTGGAGACGGAGTGCTCCATGCGGCACGCCTCCTCGTTGGCGAGCTCGGGGTCCACGCCGAGGTCCTTGACGAGGAAGCGGCGCAGGGTCTGGTGGCGCCCCCACAGGTCCGTGCCGTACGCGCGGCCAGCCTCGGTCAGCGTGACGCGGCCGTAGCGCTCCTGCTCCACGTAGCCGGCGTTGCGCAGGGAGGCGAGCGCCTTGTTCACGCTCGCCTTGGAGACGACGAGCAGGTTCGCGATGTCTACCGAGCGAATCTCTTCGTAGCGGCTGGACTGCTCCAGGATGACGATCGCCTCCAGATAGTCCTCGTTCGCGGCGGTCAGCTCGCGCCCGTCGTGCGCGCCGGCGCGGGCGTCCTGCGCCTCATGGGCGCCCGTCGTCCCTGCCTGCGGCGACGGCTCCCCCGCCCGCGCGGCCGACGCCTGCGCGCGGTCCTGCTCCTCTGTCATGTGGCTACCCCTTCGTCGTCTTCCCCACGTGGCGTCACCGCACCGGGCGCCCGTCCCGCGGCGTGCGCGGATACGGCGCGACGCGGGCGGGCCGTCGCGTGCGTGCGTGTCATGGGTGTAGGATAGCAGTCACGGGCGGCGTCCGGCCGCTCGAGTTCGGGACGCCATCAGCAGACACGGCCCGCGAGGGCTCTGCAGACACGCACAGGAGACGCGCAAGATGACCATTCGGCTCGACCAGACCGCCCGTCAGATCCTGCAGGCGCTTGAGAACGACTATGCCGGGATGCCGGAGTGCGACGACGGGCAGGGCGCACACTGGGCGCGCCTCGTCGAGCGCGCCGCCCGCAGCCATGCGCTGTACGACAGCACGTTCTTTCGCTACCTCTCCCGGCGCATCGCCGGGCTCGCTGACCACAACGTGTGCCTGCTGACTGGCCCCAACTGCAGCTACACGCCGCAGACCTGCGGCTTTGACGTCCGCCGTTGCGGCGACGAGCTGCTCGTGACGCGCGTGCGCGAGGACGGGCGCCTGCGCGTCGGCGACGCGGTCGTCGCGATCGGCGGCCTCGCGCCCGACGACTGCCTGGCGCGCATGGCGGGCAACCCGACGGGGTCGGAGGACCCCGAGCGACAACGGTGGGAGGCGGTCCTCGCCGACGCGTCGCACGTTGACGTGCGCCACGCCGACGGCTCGACCGCGCGCCTGCGGATGCGCCTCTACCCCATCGACGCCCGCACGGCGGATCCGTGCGCCGGGCGCACGCTGGGGGACGGCACGTTCGTGCTCACGGTGACGGAGCTTGACGACGACGCCGCGGCCGAGGTCCTGCGCGCGCACGCCGACGAGGTCGCGCGCGCCCCGCGCCTCGTCATGGACCTGCGCTCCTGCGCGGGCGGCGCCGAGGCCAACGCCTACCCGCTGCTCGCCTACGCCTTTGACGAGGCGACCAACCTGCGCGACGTGCAGGCGCCCGAGCAGGTGCTCACGAACTACAGCCCCGCGAACTGCCGGCGCCGCCTGGCGCAGGTCGCCCAGCTGCGCGCCCTCGCGGATGCGCGGCCAGACGCCGTGGACGACGCGACGCGCGCGTGGATGGACGACAGCGAGCGCGTCGTGCGCGAGAACCTGGACCGCGGCTACGTCCAGGAGACCGTGACCCCCGACGACCTCCCCATCCCCGCCGCGCCCGCCGGCCAGCGCCTCGTGCTGCTGACGGACGTCACGACCGCCGACGCCGCCGAGTGGTTCGTGCGCACCGTCTCGGCCTCCGCTCGCACGCTGACGGTCGGGCGCGCGACCTGCGGCGGCCTTGACTACTCGAACCCGCTCGCGATGGCCTTCGAGGACCGCTTCATCCTCGTCTACCCGATGACGAAGACGAAGGCGTGCGCCGACGGCCACGGGATGCGCGGCGTCGGGCTTGCGCCTGATGTGCGCGTGCCCCTCACCCCCGCAGAGTGCGCGCGCGACGTCGTGCTGGAGCGTGCGCTGCAGGCGTGAGCGTCGTGCGGCGCGCCCGCGCGCGTCCCACGCGGCGCGCCGACGCGCGACGTATCCGTCGCGCGTCATGGCCATGTCGTGGAGGTAACACGCCTGCAGCATGCGCGGGCGATGATGGTGCGGATAGGCCAAACCCTGCCACACGGAGGGAAGACATGAACAGATTCATCGACACCCGCGGCAACGTCCGGGAGCCCCTGACCTTCACCGAGGCGATCGTGAAGGGCATCGCCCCCGGCGGCGGCCTGTTCGTCGCCGAGCGCATCCCGCGGCTCTCGCTGGACGAGATCTGCGCCCTCGCCGCGCTGCCCTACCGCGAGCGTGCCGCGCGCGTCTACCAGGCATTTGACATCGACGTTCCCGCGGACGACGTCGCCGCCCTCATGGCCCAGGCGTACGCCGACAACTTTGACGACCCGCGCGTCGCGCCGGTCGTGCCGCTGGGTGACGGCCTGCACGTGCTGGAGCTCTTCCATGGTCCGACCTCGGCGTTCAAGGACATGGCGCTGCAGTGCCTCCCGCGCTTCTTCGAGTACGCCACCGACGCCATGCGCGCCGCGGGCACCCTGGACCACGACCACCTGATCCTGGTCGCCACCTCGGGCGACACCGGCAAGGCCGCGCTCGAGGGCTTCGCCGGCCGCGCGCACGTGGGCATCGCCGTGTTCTACCCGGACGGCGGCGTCTCCGACGTGCAGCTGCGCCAGATGACGACGCAGCGCGGCGACAACGTGGCCGTCTTCGCCGCCCGCGGGGACTTTGACGACTGCCAGACGTCCGTCAAGCGCGCGTTCGCCGACGCGGCCTTCAACGAGCGCCTGCTCGCCGAGCACCACGTGGCGCTCTCCAGCGCGAACTCCATCAACTGGGGCCGCCTCATGCCCCAGATCGTCTACTACCTCTCCGCGTATGCCGACATGGTGGCCGCCGGCAGCGTGCGGCGCGGCCAGGAGATCGACGTCTGCGTCCCGACGGGCAACTTCGGCAACATCCTCGCCGCCTACTACGCGCGGCAGATGGGCGCGCCGATCGCGCGCCTGCTGTGCGCGAGCAACGAGAACAACGTCCTCACCGACTTCATCAACACGGGCGTCTATGACGTCAGCGACCGCGCGCTCCATCTCACGCCCTCGCCCTCCATGGACATCCTCGTGAGCTCCAACCTTGAGCGTCAGCTCTTTGAGCTCACTGACCGTGACGCCGCGCGCGTCTCGGGCTGGATGGCCCAGCTCGCGACAGTGCGCCGCTTTGAGGTGGATGCGCAGACGCTCGCGCGCCTGCAGGCGCTCTACGCCGCCGACTACGTCACGAACGACGACTGCCTGGCCGCCATCGGCGCCATCTACGAGCAGACGGGATATCTCGCCGACCCGCACACCGCCGTTGCCATCCAGGTCGCGCGTCGCCTGCGCGGCGATCGCCCGGTGCTCGTCGCCTCGACCGCCCACTGGGCGAAGTTCGGCCCGAACGTGTGGCGCGGCCTGCACGGCCTGACGAGCGCCGACCCGCTGCCCGACGACGTCGCGGCGCTGAGTGGCATCGAGCTGGACCGGCGCATCGCGCGCGCGACGGGGACGACCGTCCCCGCGGGCATCGACGCGCTCGCGGACGCGCCGCGGCGCTTCACGACCGTCGTCGACGGCACAACGGAGGGCGTTGAGTCGAGCGTCCTTTCCTGGCTCGCGCGCGAGCGCTGATCGCAGGCGGCGCCCCGGGCCGCACGGCCGCGCCGCATGGCCACACCACACCATCGCACGTCGCGTCGCCCCGTCACACACCGATGGGGCGGCGCGCCTGAAAGGAGACATTGCATGAGCACCGTCGTCGATCGCTTCATCCGCTACGCGAAGGTCGCCACGCCTTCCGACCCGAACAACGAGACGCAGACGCCCTCGAACCCCGAGGAGTTTGACCTTGCGCGCCTGCTCTGTGACGAGCTGCGCGCGCTCGGGTACGCCGACGCCGCCGTTGACGACCACGCGTACGTGACCGCGCACGTCCCCGCCTCCGCCGGCGCCGAGGACCTCCCCTGCCTCGGGCTCATCGCCCACATCGACGCGAGCCCCGACGCCCCCGCCCATGGCGTGAACCCGCGCGTCGTGCGCTACGAGGGCGGCGAGCTCACGCTCGGCGTCGTGGACGGGACGCCGATCACGATCAACGAGCAGAACACCCCCGGCCTTGAGGAGCTCGCGGGCAAGGACATCATCTGCAGCGACGGCTCCACGCTCATCGCCGCTGACGACAAGGCCGGCGTCGCCGAGATCATGGAGCTCGCCGCGCGCCTGGCCGCCGACCCGTCCATCCCGCACCCGCGCCTCGCGCTCTGCTTCGCCCCGGACGAGGAGATCGGGCACGGCTGCAGCCTCCTTGACCTGGACGCCTTCGGGGCCGAGGTCGCCTACACGGTGGACGGCGGCCCGATCGGCGAGGTCGAGTTCGAGACGTTCAACGCCGCGAGCGCCGACGTGCACTTCCGCGGGCACGAGATCCATCCCGGCAGCGCCAAGGACATCATGGTGAACGCGCTGCACCTCTTTGAGGAGTACGACGCGATGCTGCCCGCCTGGGAGCGCCCGGAGCACACGGAGGGCTACGAGGGATTCTTCCATCTGCACGGCGTCAGCGGCACCTGCACGAGCGCCACGGCGCGCTACATCATCCGCGACCATGACCGCGAGCGCTTTGAGCAGCGCAAGCAGCTCATGCGCGACGCGGCCACGTTCATGAACGCGCGCCTCGGGGAGGATCGCGTGACGTGCGACCTGCACGACGAGTACTACAACATGGCGTCGGTCATCCGCGACCACATGGAGCTCGTCGACCGCGCCAAGCAGGCCTTCGCCGACTGCGGCTACGAGCCCGAGGTCGTGCCCGTGCGCGGTGGCACGGACGGCTCGCAGCTCTCGCTGCGCGGCCTCCCCTGCCCCAACCTCGCGACGGGCGGCTACAACTATCACAGCGTGCGCGAGTTCCTCCCCGTCTTCGCGCTTGAGGGCATGGTGGACGTGCTGCAGCGCCTCGTGGGCATCTTCGCGACGCGCTAGTGCGCCCACCCTCGATACGTGGCGCGCACCCTGCGGCGTCGCGGTCACATGGACATGAGAAGGGCCGTCCCCGGCATCGTGCCGAGGGCGGCCCTCTCTTCGCGCTGTCGGGTGCGCGCCACCCAATCGGCCCGCGGCCGCGAGACGCGCCCAGCGCCTAGTCGTCGTCGATGTCAGGCATCTCCACGTGCGCGCAGTCCGCGCCAAGCGAGCGCAGCTTCTCGCAGAACCGCTCATAGCCGCGCGCGATGTGGTGCGTCTTGGAGACGAGCGTCGTGCCGTCCGCGACGAGACCCGCAAGCACGAGCGCGGCGCCGCCACGCAGGTCAGGCGAGGCGACCTGGGCTCCCGAGAGGCGCGACGGCCCCTTGATGAGCGCATGGCGCTCCTGCACCGAGATGTTCGCACCCATGCGCGCCAGCTCGGCGACGAGCATGAAGCGGTTCTCAAAGACGTTCTCCGTGATGAAGCTGTTGCCGTCGGCCATGGTCGCAAGCGTCATGAACTGCGCCTGCATGTCCGTCGGGAAGCCAGGGTACGGGAGCGTCTGGATGTCGGTCGGGCGCAGATGCTCGGCTCGGGAGACGGTCACGCCGTCGGCATGGCGCGTGAGCGGGATGCCCATCATCTCCATCTTGCGCAGCGGGATGTCCAGGTGGTCGGGGTCGAATCCCGTGACCGTGACCTCCTCG
>CACZRK010000371.1 GCA_902783515.1 uncultured Coriobacteriaceae bacterium
CGGCGCCGAGCGCCGCCAGGCACGCGGCGGTCGCCTGGATGTCGCGCGAGGTCGTCGCGCACGCAAGGTGCGTCGGCGCGTCGGCGAGCGCCGCGAGGATGAGCAGACGGTGCGCCGCGGACTTGGACGCGATCGCGGGAACGTCCCCGGCGAGCGGCCGCGTCCCGACGCGGGCGACCCAGGCGTCGCGCGCCATCAGAGGCCCTCCTCGATGATCTCGCGCAGCTCGGGCAGGCTCACGCGGCGGATCTCCGTCGCGCCGACACCGCGCACGAGCACGACGTCCATGCCGTCCCCGACGCGCTTCTTGTCGTGCAGCGCCGCCGCGTAGAGCTCGTCGGCCCCGTACGTCGTCGTCGTGGGCAGGCCGTGCCCCGCGATCATGCGCACGATGCGCGCGGCGTCCTCGCCCGCGCACAGGCCGCGCGCCGCGCATGCGCGCGCCATGATCGCGCACCCCGCCGCGACCGCGTGGCCGTGCGGGATTGTGTAGCCGCTGCAGCGCTCGATGGCGTGGCCGACCGTGTGGCCGAGGTTGAGCCGCTTGCGCTCCCCCGCCTCGCGCTCGTCGGCCTCCACGACGTCGCGCTTGATGGCGACGCAGCGCGCGACCACGCGGCCCTCCTGCCCCATGACCGGCGCGTCCAGCCACGCGAACAGCTCGGGGTCGCACATGATGCCGTACTTCACGACCTCGCCGGTCCCGTCGCTGAGAAACGACGCGGGCAGCGTCCGCAGCGCGTCCAGGTCGCACACGACCAGGTCGGGCTGCAGGAACGCGCCCGCGAGGTTCTTGCCCTGTGGCAGGTCGATGGCCGTCTTGCCGCCGACCGAGGAGTCGACCATCGCGAGCAGCGAGGTTGCGACCTGCACGAGGCGGCAGCCCCGCATGTACGTGGCCGCGACGAAGCCCGCCAGGTCGCCGATGACGCCGCCGCCCAGCGCGACCACCAGGCCGCTGCGCGTGAGGCCGGCGTCGGCCGCGGCGCCGAGCAGCTCGCCGTAGCGCGCGAGGCACTTGGTCGCCTCGCCGGCGGGCATCCGCACGTCGTGGGCGTCAAACCCGGCCGCGCGCAGCGACGCGCACGCGGCGTCGGCGTAGAGCGGCCCCACGTTGTCGTCGCTCACGACCAGGCACGTCCCGTCCAGCGAGCGTCCCTCGGCCGCCTCGGCGTCGCGCACGAGCTCGCCCACGCGACCGATCAGGCCGCGCCCGACCACCACGTCGTAGGAGCCGGACGCCCGCACGCGGATGCGCCGCTCCCGTCGCTCGTCGCTCATCGCGCGCCCCCTCGCCGCTCAGCCCGCTCCTTGGCCTCGCGTCCCTCGCGCAGCAAGTCGCGCAGCGCGTCCGCGTCGCGCGCCGCCAGCGCGTCGCGATACTTGGCCAGCTCGTCTATCAGGTGGTTCACCTCGTAGAGCAGGTTGTCGCGGTTGTCCAGGAACAGCTCGGTCCACATGGTCTCGTTGAGCCACGCGACGCGCGTGAGGTCGCGGTAGCTGCCGGCCGAGAACCCTTGGTGCCCCTGGGCCGTCGGGCTCTTCACGTAGGCGTTGCTCACGACGTGCGCGAGCTGCGACGTGTAGGCGATCCTGCGGTCGTGCTCCTCGGCGGTCGTGACCATGAAGCGCCCGAAGCCCGCCGGGGCGAGCAGCTGCCTGATGCGGTCGAGCAGGGCGGCGTCGTCGGTGCGTGGCGGGACGATGACCATGGGCGCGCCGTGGTAGAGGTTGGCACGGGCGTACTTGAAGCCCGAGTACTGGGTGCCCGCCATGGGGTGGCCGCCCACGTACGTGAACGGGCGGCCCTCGGCGAGCGGCATGCAGGCGTGCACGACCTCGGCCTTCACGCCGCAGCAGTCGATGACGATCGCGCCCGCGCCCACGTTGTCGGCGTTGCGAGTGAGCCAGTCGATCGCCGCGCCCGGGTACACGCACAGGAGGATAAGGTCGCACGACCCGGCCGTCGTGGCGTCCAGCGTCCCGTCGATCGTCTCGATGCGGGCGATCGCCATCGCGTCGTCGTCCACGTCATAGGCGAGCACGCGCCAGCCCGCCTCGCGGTAGGCCTTCGCGAACGACCCGCCGATGAGGCCCAGGCCGACGATGCCGACCGTCAGCGGGCCGTCGTGCGTCTCCGGCGCCTCCTGGGCGCGCAGCAGCACCGTGCCCCGCGCGCGAGGCGCCGGGGCGCTTTCCTTCGTGGCGTCCTCCGTCGTCTGAGCCATCTACGCCACGACCTCTCGGATCGCGCGGACGCGGGGCATGAGGTCGGCGAACATCTGCGGCAGCAGCGCCTGCCCGCCGTCGGACCAGGCGTGCGTCGGGTCGTCGTGCACCTCGATCTCCAGGCCGTCGGCGCCGGCGGCGGTGGCGGCGAGCGCCATCTGGCCCACGTAGCGCGTGTAGCCGGTCGCGTGGCTCGGGTCGGCCACGACGGGCAGGTGCGTGAGGTAGTGCAGCACCGGCACGGCGTTCAGGTCAAACGTGTTGCGCGTCCGGCGCTCGAACGTCCGGATGCCGCGCTCGCACAGGATCACGTTGGGGTTGCCCTCGCTCATCACGTACTCGGCCGCCATGAGCAGCTCGTCGACGGTCGCCGCCATGCCGCGCTTGAGCAGCACCGGCTTGTCCGTCTTGCCGACCTCGCGCAGCAGGGGGAAGTTCTGCATGTTGCGGGCGCCGATCTGCAGCACGTCGATGTCGCGCGCGAGGAACTCGTCAAGGTCGCGCGGGTCCATGATCTCGGTCACGATCGGCAGGCCCGTCCTGGCGCGCGCCTCCACGAGCAGGTCGAGCCCGCGGACCCCCATGCCTTGGTTGGAGTACGGGCTCGTGCGCGGCTTGTAGGCGCCGCCGCGCAGCATCGTGGCGCCCGCGGCCTTCACGGCCTCGGCGATCCTGAAGAGGTTGTCCCCCTCCACCGAGCACGGCCCGGCGATGACCTGGAAGGCGCCGCCGCCCACGTCCACGCC
>CACZRK010000372.1 GCA_902783515.1 uncultured Coriobacteriaceae bacterium
ACGCAGACGCCCGAGGAGGCGGCGGCGCTCGTGCCCGGCATCCAGCGCAACGCCCACCTGGAGGTCTGCGGCGTGGTGAACACCTCCAACCTGATGGGGCGCACCACGCTGGACGACGTGGCGCACGGGCGCGCGTTCGCCGCGCGGGTCGCCGAGATCCTGGGCGTGCCGCTCGTAGCGACCGCGGTGCCGCGCGTCGCGGTCATGGCGGGTCGGGCGGCGGCCGACGGCCGCGCGGCGGCGGAGGTTCCCGCGGACGAGGTGCCGTCGCCCGTCGCCGTGGCGGCGCTGCCCCTGGCGGAGGCGCTCCGCGGCTCGGCGGCGAGTGGCGACTCTGTGGCGAATGGGGCGCTTGACGCCGGCGCGCATGGCGAAGAGCTGCTGGTCATGGAAAGATTTGTCCGTACACCGTGGGGCTAGCGCGTCCTCGCCGTCGGTGCGCCGTGCGGGCGGCACGCGCCCTCCGGAGGCGGCGTATCGCGGGGCGCGTGCCCCCGAGAGCGTATGAGAGGGAGGTTCCCGCATGGCACGTATCGTCATCGACGATCACTTCTGCAAGGGCTGCGGCCTGTGCGTGGACGCATGTCCGCAGAACATCATCGAGCTCGACAACGACCGCATCACCGCGAAGGGCTACCACCCCGCGAAGCTGACGGAGCCCGAGAAGTGCACCGGGTGCTCCTCATGCTTCACTATGTGCCCCGACGTCGCGATTACGGTGGTGAGGTAAATGGCAGACGACAAGACGCAGGCGAAGGACGCCACGGCAGGCGAGCGCGTCCTCATGAAGGGCAACGAGGCCCTGGCCGAGAGCGCGATCCGCGCGGGCTGCCGCTTCTTCTTCGGCTACCCGATCACGCCCCAGACCGAGCTGGCCGCCTACATGGCCCGGCAGATGCCCAAGATCGGCGGCACCTACCTGCAGGCCGAGAGCGAGGTCAGCGCCATCAACATGGTGTACGGCGCCGCCGCCGCGGGCGCGCGTGCCATGACGAGCTCCAGCTCGCCGGGCATCTCGCTGAAGGGCGAGGGCGTGTCCTACATCGCGGGCGCGGACCTGCCCGCCGTCATCATCAACGTGGAGCGCGGCGGCCCCGGCCTGGGCTCCATCCAGCCCTCGCAGGCCGACTACTGGCAGGCGACGCGCGCGCTCGGCCACGGCGACTTCCAGATGCCGGTCTACGCGCCGAGCACGGTGCAGGAGATGGCCGACTTCATCTACCACGCCTTTGACGTGGCCGACGAGTACCGCACGCCCGTCATGATCCTGGCGGACGGCCTGCTCGGCCAGATGATGGAGCCCGTCGTGCTGCCGCCGGCGCGCGACCCGAAGGACCTGCCGGCCAAGCCGTGGGCGACCACGGGCACCCACCTGCAGCGCCCGCACAACATCGCGAACTCGCTGCGGCTTGACGCCCACGAGCTTGAGGACCTGATCCGCGCCCGCTACGAGCGCTACGACAGGATCAAGGCGACCGAGCAGCGCGCCGAGACGTACCTCACCGACGACGCCGACGTCGTGATCGTCGCGTTCGGCGCCAGCTCGCGCATCTCGCGCAGCGCCGTTAACAAGGCGCGCGCGGAGGGCCTGAAGGTCGGGCTCGTGCGCCCGATCTCGCTGTGGCCCTTCCCCGAGAAGGTCATCGACGAGGTCGTGCGCGGCGGCGCGAAGGCGTTCCTGTCCGTGGAGATGAACATGGGCCAGATGGTGGACGACGTCCGCCTCGCGGTGAACGGCCGCGCGCCTGTGTCCTTCTTCGGCCGCACCGGCGGCGTGATCCCGACGCCGGGCGAGGTGCTGGCGCAGGTCGAGGCGCTCGCGGCCAAGGTCGGCGGCGCGCCCGCGACGGCCACCCCCGACACGACGAACGAAAAGGCAGGTGAGTAGGCATGGCAGTGACCCCCAAGACGCTCCCCGCGTACCAGGCGGACCTCGTGGGCCTCAAGGACGGCGAGAAGGTCGTGAACTGCCGCCCGCGCTCGCTCACCGACGTGCAGTTCAGCTACTGCCCCGGCTGCACCCACGGCATCGTGCAGCGCCTGGTCGCCGAGGTCATCGACGAGCTCGGGATCGAGGGCACCACGATCGGCATCGCGCCGGTCGGCTGCTCGGTGACGTGCTACGACTTCTTCGCGTGCGACATGATCGAGGCCGCCCACGGCCGCGCCCCGGCGGTCGCCACCGCGGTGAAGCGCGTCAACCCGGACAACGTCGTCTTCGCCTACCAGGGCGACGGCGACCTGGCCAGCATCGGCATGGCCGAGACCGTGCACGCGGCGACCCGCGGCGAGAAGATCACGGTGATCTTCATCAACAACGCCATCTAC
>CACZRK010000373.1 GCA_902783515.1 uncultured Coriobacteriaceae bacterium
CATCGCGCTGAACGATGGCCGCTGCGACGCCATCGCGTCTCACCCGTCGTCCGCCAGTGTCGCGTCATCGGTGATGGCGCGAGGCGAGCGCCCCCGAAAGGCCTCTTGAATGTCAGAGTCTTACGCACAGCATCATGCGCTGCCTCACGCGCAGCCTTGCCCGGGGCGCCGTAGGCGCCACGGAACCGCATCCGACGTCGTGGACTGCGCCCTGCTGGCCGCGACCTGCGTCGTCGTGATCCTCTTCATCATCTACCCGCTGGCCTGCATGATCGGTCAGAGCCTGCGCGGCGGTGCGACGGCGAGCGCCTCGCTGTACGCGCAGGTCGTGACGAAGTCGGCGGGCCTCATCTGGAACAGCGCGTTCACGGGCGCCCTGGCGGCGGTTCTCGCGACGACGCTCTCGCTGCTCATCGCCCTGTGCGTCGTGCTCGCCCCCACGTGGGTCCGCCGCGTCCTGACGACGTTCCTGCTGATCAGCATCGTCTCGCCACCGTTCGTGACCTCGCTCGCCTTCATCCAGCTGTTCGGACGGCGCGGCCTCATCACCCACAGCCTACTCGGCCTGTCCATCATGCCGTACGGCTGGGTGGGCGTCGTGCTGATGCAGGCGCTGTTCTTCACGGCCATCAACGTCGTGCTGCTCGTGAGCGTGCTCGACCGTATCGACCGACGCATGCTGCAGGCCGCGATGGACCTCGGCGCCCCGGCGCGCGACGTGTTCGCGCGGGTCATCCTGCCCATGCTCGCCCCCACCCTCGCGGTGTGCCTGCTGCTGACGTTCGTGCGCTCGATCGCCGACTACGGCACGCCGGTGGTGATCGGCGGCAGCTTCGAGACCGTCTCGACCGAGATCTACATGCAGGTCATCGGCTACTCCGACCTTGAGTCCGCCGCGGTCCTCAACGTCTTGCTCCTCGGCGTCTCGGTGGTGGTCTTCGCCGCCTACGTCCGGCTGACGCGTCGCTCCGACCGCTTCGTGGCGGGCTCGACCGCCGGCGGCTCGCTCGCGCGCGAGGGCGGCCTGCGCCTGCGCGGCGCGCTGGGGGCGCTCGCCTACCTCGCGGGGGCGCTGTTCGTCTGCCTGATGGCGCTGCTGTACTTCACCGTGTTCCACACCGCACTCACCAAGGGGCTGGGGTGGGACGCGCCGCTCACGACGGAGTACGTGGCGCACCTGCTTGGCTACGACTGGGACTCGTTCGTGCGCAGCATCCAGTACGCGCTGGTCGCGGCGGCGGGCGGCACCGTGATCGGCGCCGTCGTCGCCTACTACGTGGAGCGGCGGCACGTGCGCGGCGGCAAGCTGCTCGAGCTCGCCGTGACGCTGCCGTACATGCTGCCCGGGACGTGCTTCGGCCTCGGCTACATCCTGGCGTTCAACTCGGTGCCGCTCAAGCTCACGGGAACCGCGGCGATCGTCGTGCTCAGCATGGTCTTCAAGCAGCTCACGATCTCCACCAGGGCGTTCTCCACGACGATGGCGCAGGTGAGCCCCACGCTCGACATGGCGGCGCGCGACCTGGGCGCCTCGCGCCTGCGCACGCTGACCGACGTCGTGCTGCCCTGCGTGCGCAACGCGTTCGTCGTGAGCTTCGTCAACAGCTTCTCGACCTCCATGGTGACCTACAGCGCGGTGATCTTCCTGGTCACGCCCGGCCACAAGACCGCCGTGTTCCAGCTCTTTGACGCGCTCAGCACCGGCAAGTACGGCCAGGCGGCCGCCGTCGCGTGCCTCATCGTCATCGTGACCGTCCTCGTGAACCTGGCGTTCTCCTCGTTTCTGCTGAAGGGAAGGCGATAGCCGATGTCCTCGTTCCTCTCGCTGTCGGGCCTCACCAAGCGCTACGGCCCCGCGACCGTGGTCGACGGCCTGGACCTGGAGGTCGACCGCGGCGAGCTCGTGTGCCTGCTCGGCCCCTCGGGCTGCGGCAAGACCACGACGCTGCGCATGATCGGCGGGTTCGTCGCCCCTGACGCCGGCCGCGTCGTCGTGGACGGCCAGGACGTGACCGACCTCGAGCCCGACCATCGCCCCGTCTCGACCGTCTTCCAGAGCTACGCCCTGTTCCCGCACCTCACCGTGGAGAAGAACGTCGCCTTCGGCTTTCGCTACCAGGACGTCGGCCGCCGCGAGGCGCTCGCGCGCACGCGCGAGATGCTTGAGGTGGTCGGCATGGCCGACCGCGCCGACGCCCGCGTGGACGAGATCTCCGGCGGGCAGCAGCAGCGCGTCGCCCTCGCCCGCTCGCTCGTGCTCGGCCCCAAGGTCCTGCTTCTGGACGAGCCGCTCAGCAACCTTGACGCGGCCCTGCGCGTGCAGATGCGCGCCGAGATCAGGGCGATCCAGCGCCGCCTGGGAACCACCATGCTCTTCGTGACGCACGACCAGGAGGAGGCGATGTCGCTGGGCGATCGCGTGGCCATCATGGACGCGGGGCGCCTGCGGCAGGTCGGCGCGCCGGAGGACGTCTACGAGCACCCCGCCGACGAGTACTGCGCCAACTTCCTGGGACACGTCAACGAGGTGCCCGCGCCGTCCGACGCCCGGGCCCCCGACGCGCCATGCCACGCCGGCGTCGTGCGCTTCCGGATGGAGGACGTCCGTCTGCGCGACGCGCTGCCGGCCGCCGACGCGTCCGCCGCACGGGGCGCGGGCGGGACGGGCGACGTCGCGGACGAGTGGGCGCGGGCGCAGCGG
>CACZRK010000374.1 GCA_902783515.1 uncultured Coriobacteriaceae bacterium
TCGCCGCGCTCACCGGTGGTGCCGCGCGCGTCACGGCCTGCGAGATGCACGGCCCGCGCGCCGAGCGCCTCGCGCACAACCTCGCGCTGCTGGGGGTGACCGGCGTCAACCTCATGCGCGTGGACGCGCGGCGGCTCGACGACTTCTTCTCCTTTGACCGCATCCTGCTGGACGCCCCCTGCACCGGCTCGGGCACGTTGCGCGCGGACGACCCGCGCATGCCCGCCCGCTTCACCGAGCGCCTGCTCGCGAAGTGCCGCGCGTCCCAGCGCGCGCTGCTGCGCAAGGCGCTGCGCCTGCTCAAGCCGGGCGCGACGATGGTCTACTCGACCTGCTCGGTGCTGCGCGCGGAGAACGAGGACGTGATCCGTGAGGCGCTGGGGGCCGGCGGCTGCGTGCTCGTGCCGCTTGACGTCGATGGCCTCGCCGCGAAGGGCGTGCCCGTCCTGCCGACGTCGCTGCCCGGCGCGCTCTGCGTCTGCCCGACCGCCTCCTACGAGGGATTCTTCGTCGCCCGCCTGCGCCGGACCGCGTAGCGGACGCGCGCCCATGCGTGCCCCCCGTGTGCGCTCTGTGCATGAATCGCGGCGAGTCCCATCAACCTAGAGGCCGGATCGGGTATAAGGCATGAGGACCGGACGAGGGACCGTCGCGGCCGCTCGGGGAGGGGGACGCCGTCGCCCGAGCCTGCCGCCGAAGGGAACGATGCACAGGTGATGATCTCCACGAAGGGGCGGTACGCCCTGCGCGCCATGATCGATCTCGCGGAGCACGCGAGGGACGGCGAGTACGTCCCGCTCATGGAGGTCGCCGAACGCCAGCAGATCTCGGAGAAGTACCTGGAGAGCATCGTCTCCTCGCTCTCCAAGGCCGGCCTCGTGAAGGGGGTGCGCGGGAAGGGCGGCGGCTACCGACTGAACCGCGCGCCGAGCGAGTACACGGTGGAGGAGATCCTGAGCGTCACGGAGGCCACCCTCGCCCCCGTGGCATGCGTCGCCTGCGAGGACGAGCCCGAGGCGTGCGACCGGCGCGACGGCTGCCCGACCTACCCGCTGTGGAAGGGCCTGGACGACATGATCTCCAGCTACCTGGGCGGCGTGACGCTCGCCGACCTCATCGACGGCACCGTGAGCGTGGACGTGATGGGCGGCTGCCCGAGCGACACGTCGGGCGCCCGCTCGTAGGCGCCCCATGGGCGTGGTCGACCGCGGCCGGGCCCCCGATCGACTGCCCGCGAAACGCGCGCGTAACCTTTTTGACGCTGTCATGGAGTCATGGGGTGCGCACAGTAGGAACTAAATCGGTAGGTTATGTTGGCAATGAACAGCACGACCACCAACGTCGTGGCGGGCCGGACGCGCCGGAGGAGGCGCGGCGCCCGCCCATGAGAGGAAGCGCCATGTCCGAGCAGAAGCTTCACTTTGAGACCCTGCAGGTCCACGCCGGCCAGGAGACGCCGGAGAGCGCGTACGGCAGCCGCGCGGTGCCGATCTACGCCTCCTCCGCCTACGTCTTCAAGGACTCCGCGCAGGCCGCCGCGCGGTTCGCCCTGCAGGAGGGCGGCAACATCTACTCCCGCCTGACCAACCCGACCGTCGGCGTCTTTGAGGAGCGCATCAACGCGCTGGAGGGCGGCGTCGGCGCGCTCGGCGTCGCGACGGGCGCCGCGGCGATCGACATCGCGATCACGAACATCACGCGCACCGGCGACCACATCGTCGCCGCGGCCGACCTGTACGGCGGCACGGTCAACCTCATCAACAACGTCCTGTCCGACCGCGGCATCGAGGTCACCTGGGTCGACCCGCACGACCTCGCGCAGTGGGAGGCCGCCATCAGGCCGAACACGAAGCTGCTGTACGGCGAGACCCTCGGCAACCCGAACTCCGACGTCCTTGACATCGAGGGCGTGGCCGCCATCGCCCACCGGCACGGCCTGCCGCTCATCGTTGACGACACCTTCTCCACGCCGTACCTGCTGCGCCCGATCGAGCACGGCGCCGACGTCGTCGTGATGTCCGCGACGAAGTTCATCTGCGGCCACGGCACGATCATGGGCGGCGCGATCGTGGACGGCGGCACGTTTGACTGGGCGGCCAGCGACCGCTTCCCGGGCATCTCGGCGCCCAATCCGAGCTATCACGGCATCGTGTTCTCCGAGGCCGGCGGCCGCGCGGCGTTCGTCCTGAAGGCGCGCGCGACCATCCTGCGCGACGAGGGCGCAACGCTGTCCCCGTTCAACGCCTGGCTGCTGCTCCAGGGGCTGGAGACCCTCTCGCTGCGCGTCGACCGCCACGTCGAGAACGCCCTGAAGGTCGTGGACTGGCTCACGAAGCGCCCGGAGGTCGCCCGCGTCAACCACCCGAGCCTGGCGACCGGCCGCGCCAAGGAGCTCTACGACGCGTACTTCCCGCACGGCGCCGCGTCCATCTTCACGTTTGACATCAAGGGCGACGCCGCGACCGCGCAGCGCTTCACCGAGTCGCTCAAGCTCTTCTCGCTGCTCGCCAACGTCGGCGACTCCAAGTCGCTCGTCATTCACCCGGCGTCCACGACCCACAGCCAGCTCTCGTCCGAGGAGCTTGCCGCGGCGGGCATCAGCCCGACCACGGTGCGCCTGTCCATCGGCACCGAGCACATCGACGACATCCTCGCCGACCTCGCGCAGGGCTTTGAGGCAATCAAGGCGTAAGGAGCCCGGCCGACGCGGCCGCGGCGCAGGCTGCGCCGCGCACCTGCGCACACGCGCGCCTGCGCATACGCGCGCCCGACCGCGCGATCGCCCGACGGGCGGCCCCA
>CACZRK010000375.1 GCA_902783515.1 uncultured Coriobacteriaceae bacterium
CGTCCTCACGCCTCGTCACCCGTCCTCGTCGCGTCCGCGTCGCCGTCCCCGGCGCTCGCGAGCAGCTCGTCCGCCATCCCGTCGTCAAACCCCATCCCCGCGAGCTGCGCGCGGATCGTGCGGTCATTGTAGCCGTAGGGGAAAGCGAGGTTCACCCAGTTTGACTTCGGCTGGTCCAGCTCCACGACGAGGAGCTTGTCGTCCTCGTAGTACACGCTCGTCTCCCGCGGGTAGCGCCGACGCAGCTCGTCGACCCAGTACAGCATGCGCGACTGCACGGTCTGCCGGGCCGCGACCTGGGCTTGGGCGCCGGCCCTGCTGCTGAACGCCGACGAGTCGGGCAACGCCCCGGCGGCGTAGGCCTCCGAGCACCAGTCGCCCGTGACGTTACCCGCCTGGCCACGGTAGTTCACGTATTTCTCCACGAAGAAGAAGACCCGCTCCGTCGGGATGACAAAGTCGAGCGTCGAGTCGAGGCCGGTGACGTCGCCGTCCTCGTCCCGCTCAAGGCGATACTCGCTGGCGTCCAGCAGGTCGACCGACTCGGTATGATAGCCATAGGCCTCGCACATGCGCAGCTCGTCGCCGGCGCTTACGATCGTCCAGGTCCTGTCGGGAAAGTCGCGCAGAATGCTCGTCAGCGTCGTGATGCTGCCGTTGTACTCCAGCGTCACGGGATGGAAGGGCGCAGCGATCCCCGCCTGGGCCACCGCGCCCGCGCCGACGGCCAGGGCCAACGCGAGGGAGCAGATCCTGCACCCCATCCGGCCCGAGCCCCCACGCGCGAACGTCGCGAGCGCAGCGCAGGGCGCGTCCACGAGCAGGGCGGGCACGAGCGGCATGAGGGCGACGAGGAAGCACCCCGTTCTGTTCTGGTCCATGATCGCAGGCAGGCCAAGCGCGTGCGCGACGAGCAGCAGCACGACGAGCATCTCGCCCAAGCCAACCGTTGCCAGGCGCAGGCCGTGTTGGCGTGAGCGCCGCGAACAGGCGAAGGCAGCGCCCACGGCGGCGAGTGCCAGACACGCCGACGGAACCATCGTCGCCTGCTGCGTCGTCAAGCCTGGGTAGGCGACGCTGACGACCGCGCTGCCGATGTTGGCGATGACCTGCGCTAGCCGCTCCCCCAGGCCGGCCGGTTGCGGGACCGTCGTGCCAGCACCAGCGTCGTCCCCCATAGCCGCGCCCGAGGCGTCGGCCACCGCGCCGCCCGACGTCGTGCCGGTCATGTCTGCCCCGAGGGAGCTCGCGCGGCCGACGTCCGCCGACGCGGAAGACGCCGCGCCCACAAGCTCGCCGTCTGCGCCGCCGGCGTTTTGGGCACGCGTGTCAGTCACGGCCGTCTGCGCACCCCCCCTGATGACCGAGAGACCCCAGCCGATCGACCCCTGCAGCGGCGTCCCGCCCACCACGGCGACGGCCATCGGCCACGCCGCCAACGCGACGCCAAGCACCCCGCAGGCGAGCACGCGTCCCGCCGCGCGGGTGGTGAGCAGACGCGGAAGGTATGCGATCAGGGCGGCGACAATGAACAGCGCCAGGATGAAGAAGGCGTAGAAGTGGACCGAGATCGTGAGCGACAGCGCGCAGGCGAAGCCGACCCGGCAGGCGTACGACTCGTCGCGGTCGACGCGCGCCAGGCCGCCCTCGGCCCAGCGGGCGCGCAGGCGGACGCGCCAGCCGCCACGTCCGCCATCTCGCGTGCGGCCCTGCCGACGTCGCAGGGTCTCAAGGGTGCGCAGGCCGAGGAGCAGGGCGGGCAGGATGAAGATCATGCCGTACTCCTGCGGCAGGCCCGCCAGGATGCGCGAATAGCCGCCGGAGCGGGCCGCGGCAAGCCCACAGAAGAAGAGCGGACCCAGGAAGGGCGCAGCGCGACCCGCGCACAGGACGCGCAGGGTCGCGAGCAGTGCGAGCGCGATCACGAGCATCATGACGACGCCCATGAGGCGCAGGAACACGAACGCGGGGATGCCGGAGACCGCGCTCAGGAAGTAGACGACGGCGTGGTACCCCATCGGGTAGACGCCGGCCACGAACGGCCTGTTTTCGATGAGGCCGTTGATCCAGTAGTTGTGCACGATGACGTCCGAGGCGCCGTAGCCGTAGCCCGCGAGCGCCCGCGGCACGCAGAGCCACAGCACGAAGGCGACGACGAGGGCGACGCCCGCCCACGACGGCAGCTGCCGCGCGAGCGAG
>CACZRK010000376.1 GCA_902783515.1 uncultured Coriobacteriaceae bacterium
CGCGGTCGAGCGCCTCAAGGGCATCCTGCGCCACGACGAGCTTTGAGGGAATGACGCGCACCTTCGGGGAGAGTGCGGTGAGCTCCTGCGGGAAGAGGCTTGACGCGCAGCCCGTCACGGCGACGACGCGCGCGCGGTCGCATGCGCACGCCCGACGGACGGCCTTGCGCGTCTTGGCCTGCGCCTCCCCGGTCACCGCGCAGGTGTTGATCACGATGACGTCGGCATCGTCCTGCGCGACGACGCGGCAGCCACGGTCGGCGAAGGACCTCTCGATCCAGTCGCTCTCCACGCGGTTCACGCGGCAGCCGAGGTTGACGACGCAGACGTCGGTGCCCGTGGCGCCTGCGCGCATGGGCGACGGCTCCTGGCCGCCGCGGCTCTCTGCGACCGTCCGCACTAGCGCAGCGCGTCGCGCAGACGCTGCCACGGCGTGCGGCGCGGGCGCTCCTGCTTCTCGTCAAGCGTCTCGGCGAGCTGCTCGAGCAGGTGGCGCTGCTCCTCGGTCAGCGTGCGCGGCACCACGACGTCCACGTGGGCGATCAGGTCGCCGCGGTCCTCGCGGCCCAGGTGGGGCATGCCCTTCTGCCGCACGCGCACCACGTCGTCGGTCTGCGACCCGGCGGGGATCTGAATCTCCACGGTCTCGTCGGGCATGATGCCGTCAAGCTCGATCTTCGCGCCGAGCGCCGCCTGCGTGATGGACGCCTCCACGCGCACGTGCAGGTCGTCACCATCGCGCTGGAAGGTCTCGTCTCCCTCCACCGCGATGGTGACGATCAGGTCGCCGGCGCGCGACCCCCTGATGCCCGCCTCGCCCTTGCCGTCCACGCGCAGCTGCTGGCCGTCGCTGACGCCGGCGGGGATGTCCACGCTCACGCGCTCGCGCTCGGGCGCGCGGCCCTGTCCCTCGCAGTCGGGGCAGGGGTGGTCGATCGTGACGCCGGTGCCGCCGCAGTCGGGGCAGACGGACCGCGTCTGCATCTGGCCGAGGAAGGTGCGCTGCGTCGTGACGACCTCGCCGGTGCCGTGGCACGTGGCGCAGGTGACCTTCTGGCCACCCTCGGCGCAGCCGGTGCCGTGGCAGGTCTCGCACGGCGCGAGGCGGTTGTACACGATCTGCTTCGAGACGCCGGTGGCCGCCTCCGCGAGGGTCACGCGGATCTGCGCGCCCATGTCGCGCCCGTCGGTGCGGGCGGCGTGCGCCCCGCGGCCGGCGCCGCCGTTGATGACCGTGCTGAAGAGGTCGCCGAAGTCAAAGCCGCCGAAGCCGCCGAAGATGTCGCCCATGTCCGGCATGCCCTGCCCGTACCCGTCCACGCTGCCGTAGTGGTCGTAGAACTCGCGCTTCTTCGGGTCGGACAGGACCTCGTAGGCCTCGTTGACCTCCTTGAAGCGGACCTCGGCGTCGGGTGCCTTGTTGATGTCGGGGTGCAGGGTGCGCGCCTTCTTGCGGAAGGCCCGCTGAATGTCGGCGTCGCTCGCGTTGTGATCGATGCCGAGAATCTCGTAGTAATCCTTGTTGCTGCCCGCCATACCGCACCCGTCTCCTAGCAGTCTGCTGTGTCTCGATCGCTCCCGTATCCGTCTCATGGTCGCAGGCCGCCTCCCGCGGCTTTCCGTGGGCTGGGCGACCTGCCGACAACGGACGATTTATACCCAAACCTGACGCTTTAGACGTGCGCCGCGCACGACGAGAATGGTAAGAACACGATGAACAGAAAAATCCCGAGCATCATGCCGAAGCCGACGCGCCGCAGCGCGCGGTTCATGAAGCTCCCCCGCGTGTTCCTGCCGCCCATCGGCAGCATGAAGAACACGAAGAACAGCGGGAGCGCGAGCAGCGAGAGCACGCGTAGGACCGTGTTGAAGAACACCACGCACAGCGTCAGCGACAGCGCCACGCCCAGGATCGTGAACCCGGTCTCCTGCCCCTGCGTGAGGTGGTCGGACGGGACGTCCAGGTCCACGACCAGGTCGCTCGTCGGCCCGCCGCAGCGGCCGGCGTCGCCCGCGCCCTTCACGCGCAGCGTGGTGCCGTCGTGCGAGTTGGGTGGGATGTCCACCGCCACCGTCGCCTTGTGCACGTTCGTGCCAGAGCCGGCACAGGCGGGGCACAGGTCGCGGATGATCTTGCCTGAGCCGTCGCACTCCGGGCAGCGCATCTGCATGGCGAAGCCGCCCAGGATGCTCACGTCGGCGCTGACCGTCCCCGTTCCCGAGCACATCGGGCAGGTGACGATGCCGTCGGCGTGGGCCGCGCCCCTGCCGCCGCAGACCTCGCAGGGCTCAAGGCGGTCGAACCGGATGGTCTTGCGCGTGCCCTTGCGGGACTCGCCGGCGTCCAGCGTGATCGTCACGCGGCGCGTCACGCCCGCCTCGGGCGCGAAGGGCGCCGTGGAGGACGAGCGGCGATAGCCGCCCGCGCCCGCGCCGGAGAAGGGGTTGCCGGTCGCCCAGCCGAAGGGGTCGAAGGGCGCCCCGTACCATGCGTCGCCCGTCGGCGCGCCCTGTCCGGCGGGCCGGCGGGCGTAGGGGTTCTGCGTCGAGAAGCCGCCGGCGCACACCGCGTCGTAGCGAGCGCGCTTGTCCGGGTCGGAGAGCGTCTCGTAGGCCTCGGAGACGGCCTTGAACTTCTCCTCGGCGTCCGGGTCCTTGCTGACGTCGGGATGCATGGTGCGCGCCTTCTCGCGGAAGGCCTTGCGAATGTCATCCTGCGAGGCGTCCTTGCTCACGCCAAGCAGCTCGTAGTAGTTCTTGTCGTTCGCCACTTGGTCCGTCGGCCAATCTGTCGGAAGAGCAGCGCGATGCTGCATGTCTCGTGTATCCTACCCCGCGCATGATGCGGGGAGTCGCACCCATGAAACGACCAAAGCACGGTCGGGCACCCGGGCCCCTGTGCGTCGCAGGGTCTCACGCCTCGTGCGCGAGCCCCCAGAACAGTCCGTAGAGC
>CACZRK010000377.1 GCA_902783515.1 uncultured Coriobacteriaceae bacterium
AGGCGCTCGCGGCCTCGTGGCCCGGCTCGGGCGTGATGGTGCCGCCGACCAGCGGGTACTTGAGCGGCGAGAGCGTGCCGTTGACCTGCTCGGGGTAGTCGTAGTCGCTCCCGGCGCCCACGAGCTCGCCGTGCAGCCCGGCCCTGATCTGCCCGCCGACCATCTGGAGCAGCAGCTTGACGTTGCTCGTGACGTTCACGGGCTTGGGGCGGAACGGCCAGTTCAGGTCGCTCTTCTTGGCCACGGTGTCCTCGTTGGCGACGCTGGCCTGCTCGCGGCGGACCTCCTCGTTAAAGCGCTCGCGCGCCACGTCCCAGTCGCCGCCGGCCTGATCGATCAGGTCGTCAAGGCGGTGCATCTGCGAACGCCCGCGCTCGATGTTGCGCCGGGTCGCCTCGGCCTCCTCGCGGCTGATGACGCCCGCGTCGGCCTTGGCGAGCGCGATGTCGATGCCCGCCTGGTAGGTGGCGTCCACCATGTCGTCGGCCGAGAGGTAGACGCTCTCGTAGTTCATCGTCTGCTTCCACGAGGGCGCGAGCATGAGGTCGCGGTGCTCCTGCAGCGTGCGGGCGCGCAGCCGATAGCCAAAGCGCTCCGGGTCGTCAAAGGCACGGCTCCCCACGTCCAAAAACGGCGCCATCGGCGAGATGAAGACGAGCAGGCGCGGGTCGTTGTGCACACGCTCGTACAGGTGGCGCACGTACTCGCCCGTGCCGAGGATGCTCTCCTTGGTCTGCTTGGGGATGCCGGTCATGAAGTAGAGGTCAAAGCGCTGCGCGCCGGCGTCCAGCGCGTCCACGATCGTGTCCTCCAGCTCGGCCATCGTGTAGTGGCCCTTGCCGAAGGCGGTGCGCACCTCGTCGTCGTAGCTCTCGGCGCTGATCTCCACCGACCAGTGCGGCAGGTTGTCGCTCAGCAGCCGGTAGAGGTCCTTGCCCTCGCGCGGCGGGCCGAAGAACTCAAAACCGATGGGCTGCTCCAGCTTGCCGCGCAGGCCCTCGATGAAGTGGTGCGTGTAGCGCGTGCCCGCCATGAGGAAGTCGTTCAGGACGAACACCGGGCCCGGGATGTGCTCCTGGATCGTCTCGATGTCGCGAATGAGCAGGTCGGGGTCGCGCCAGGCCACCCGGCGACGGCCGAGGTGGTTCTTGTACGCGTAGGCGCTGCCGCCGCAGGTCACGCAGTTGCGCTTGCAGCCGCGGCTCGTGAGGCTCGCGCACACCGGGTACGAGAGCCAGTCGCGCGTGGGCAGGTAGCTCGTGAAGTCGCGCTCGCGCACGACGCCCTTCATCGGGAACGCGTAGTCAAGGCTGATGGCGTCCATCGTGTCGGGCACCCACGACAGCGGGTTCACGTGGATGCCGCCGGTCGCGTCCTTCCACGTGAGGTTCGGGATGTCGGACAGGTCGCCGACCGGCGTGTGCGTGAGGTCGGCCTGGCGGATGCGGCGCAGCAGCTCAAGCATCGGCGCCTCGGTGGAGTCGCCGCGGACGACGTAGTCGATGCAGTCCAGGCGGATGAGCTCCTCGTGGAAGAAGCTGGAGGAGATGCCCCCGAACACCACCGGCACCCCGGGGTGCAGGCGCTTGAGGATCTTCGCGACCTCCACCGACCCGTGGCAGTGCGGCATCCAGTGCAGGTCGATGCCGAAGCAGCGGGTGTCGAGCGCGGCGAGGTTCGCCTCCACGTCAAAGCCCTTCTTGTGCAGCATGTAGCTGGCCAAGTTGTACATCTTGCAGCGCAGGCCATGACGCTCAAAGTACTCGCACATCGTCGTGAAGCCGAGCGGATACATCTCAAAGATCGGCGTCGAAGGCACCATGTCGCTGACGGGGCCGGTGAGCACCGTGCGCTTGCGGAAGTCGTAGACGCTGGGCGCGTGCACCAGGATGAAGTCACGCTTGTACATGTCGAGCAGCCCTTTCGTAGGCGTCCCCACGCCCGGAAGTCGGATGTCCTGCGGTCGGATGTCCTGCGGGCGTCCCCACGCCCGAATGAGACCATGGGTTCGTGCCGTGCCATCGTACCCGACCGCACCGCCGGTCGCACGCCGAGCGCGCGCCCGGCGCGGAACTCACGAAAACACGCAGGAACGGGGGCGGTGAGCGCGCGAGGGCGGAGAGGGGCGCCGGGGGGTGCGTGCGGGAAAAGGGCGCGCGTGAGGTCGGCTCCCCCGCGAGCCCGGAACCCCCGGAGTCCCGCGTGCCACCCCCGCGTGCCGCCGGAGCGGCAGACCTACGGGCCGACAGACAGACAAACGGGCCAACAGCACAGCAGCTCAGCGGTAGAGCGCGCGACGCAACGCCCAGAAGAGCGTGTCCGCGCGGGGACCGCCGCGCAGCTCCCCCACGACCGTCGCGAGGACGAGCTCCGCGACGCCACGCGCCGTCACGTCCGCCGGCAGCGAGGCGCGGTCGATCGCGGGGTCGGCCGCAAAGACGTGGGCGAGGCCGCGAACGACGTGCTCAAGCTGCTCGCCCTCGCGCGCCTTCGCGGCGACGCGCTCGGCCTCGGGCAGCGCCGACACCCCGCGCAGCCAGCGCGCCCGGTAGTCGTCAAGCACGCGCCGCATCGCGTCGCGCATGCGCACGGCGTAGTCGACGAAGCGCTCCCCCGGCTCCGGGCGACAGAAGTCCCGGTAGAACGATCGGGCGAAGAAGCGCTCGATGACGGCGACGGTCAGGTCGCTCTTGGACGGAAAGTGCCGGTAGACCGTGCCGACCGACACGCCGCACACCTGCGCGACGCCGCGGATGGTGACCGCCGCGATGCCGTGTGCGTCCGCGATGCCGTACGCCGCCTCCATGATCTCCTCGCGAGCACGGTCCTCGCCGTCCCGCTCGCGCGTCTCGCCCATGCCTGCCTCCTCCTCGCTCGCATCCGCCGTCCGTCCCGCACGCCCGGCGCCCTCCACGCACGTCTCCCGCACCCGCGCGCCCTCCGCGCGCCTACTCCGCGAACTGCGCCTCGTACAGGTCCGCGTAGAACCCGCCCGCCGCGAGCAGCTCCTCGTGCGTGCCCTGCTCGACGATGTCGCCGTCGCGCATGACCAGGATCAGGTCGGCGTCGCGGATCGTGGAGAGCCGGTGCGCGATCACGAACGACGTCCGGCCGCGCATGAGGTCGTCCATCGCGCGCTGGATGCGCTCCTCGGTGCGGGTGTCGACCGAGCTCGTGGCCTCGTCCAGGATGAGCATCCGACGGTTCGCGAGGAACACGCGGGCGATCGTGAGC